>MGPH01000007.1:30694-50488 GCA_001797365.1 Deltaproteobacteria bacterium GWA2_45_12 | reverse complement strand
AGAACGCTTTTTTGTCCCTGTTCCTCCAAACGTTTTCTTGCTTGGCCAATGGTTTCTTTTACTTCTTTAACTCCCGCATTGACGGCCGAAAGGGTTGCGAAGTGATATCCCTTTTTATGGGCCAAAATTTTTGCGATCGTTGTCTTGCCAGATCCCGGAGGTCCCCAAAAGATAAGCGAAGGCAGATCATGACTTTGAGATAAAAGATGTAACAGTTTTCCCTGGCCGATGAGGTGCTCTTGACCAATACAGTCTTCTAGTTTTTGGGGGCGCATGCGATGAGCCAGTGGTGTTTTGCTTTCCAGATTTTGATTGAACAAAGATAAAGACATGGGATGTTTGTGCTGAAGTGCGGATGTACGGATGTGCTGATGAAAATTCTTAACATCTGCACATCCACACATCCGCACATCCGCACAATAAAAGATCAATCATTTCTTGACGAAACCTTCAAATTTGTATACCAGCTAGAAAATTTTTTGAAGAGGTCTTTTGTAGGGGCTTGCCACAAAACGCCCTTAAGTTTTTTAAATTCACATTTTTTAACTCGGAGGAACCCATGACCAAAAGAAGCTTCCACCTTATCTCTTGGCTTACATTTATTATCAGTTTTCTTTTTATTCGTACTGGTGTTGCCAGCGAAGCTGATATCCATCTTCCTGATTTGGCGCAAGTGCAGTTTACCATAGGCTCTTCAACTGTTGCAGGGCTTTCATTAATGTATTGGGGATTGGCTGTTTGTGGGCTGGGCCTCATTTTTAGTTTGGTGCAATATGCCCAGACAAAAAAACTTCCGGTTCATTCATCGATGAGAGATGTTTCCCAGATAATTTGGGAAACCTGTAAAACCTATCTTTTTCAACAAGGAAAATTTTTGGCTGCTTTGTGGGTGCTTATTGGAGTGTGCATGGTTTATTATTTTGGGATCTTGCAGCATGCTTCTATTTTTAATCTTGTGTTGATTTTGCTTTCTTCTATTTTGGGCATGCTTGGTTCTTATGGTGTGGCCTGGTTTGGTATTCGCATTAACACTCAAGCCAATTCACGAACGGCTTTCGCTTCTCTTTATAAAACCCCCATGCATGTTTTTAATATTCCCCTTCGTTCAGGGATGAGTGTGGGGTTGCTTTTGGTAAGTGTGGAACTTTTCTTCATGATTTGCATTTTGGTATTTCTTCCCCGTGATCTTATAGGCCCTTGTTTTATTGGTTTTGCTATTGGTGAATCTTTGGGAGCCAGCGTGCTTCGTATCTGTGGTGGTATTTTCACAAAGATTGCTGACATTGGTTCAGACCTTATGAAAATTGTCTTCAAACTTCCTGAAGATGATCCCAAAAACCCCGGGGTTATTGCGGATTGTACGGGAGATAACGCAGGAGATAGCGTTGGGCCAACGGCCGATGGCTTTGAAACCTATGGTGTTACAGGGGTGGCTCTTATTTCTTTTTTGGCAATAGCTTTGGTCGATAACCCTTCGATGTGTGCCACTTTGATCATTTGGCTTTTTGTCATGCGTATTTTGATGATCTTGACTTCTCTTGGGGCCTACTTTCTTAACAACTCCATCAGCAATGTGCTGTATGGCAGCAAGAAAGATTTTAACCTGGAACATCCTCTGACCAATTTGGTGTGGATTACTTCCCTTGTTTCCGTCGGTGTTACTTTCTTGGCCAGTCATGTTCTTTTGAAAGATTTTGGTTCCTTGTGGTGGATTTTGGCCGTCATTATTAGTTGTGGCACTATAGCAGGGGCACTCATTCCTGAATTCACCAAAGTTTTTACAAGTACAAACTCACGCCATGTGCAGGAAGTGGTCAACTCTTCCAGGCAGGGCGGGGCTTCATTAAATATTCTTTCCGGATTTGTCGCAGGAAATTTTTCAGCTTTTTGGGAAGGTACTTTGATTACGGGTCTTATGTTTGTTGCCTACTGGTTTTCCCAGTATGAATCTTTGTTAAGCATTATGCCGCAAGCTTATGCTTTTGCAGCTCCCATTTTTGCCTTTGGCTTGGTTGCTTTTGGATTTTTGGGAATGGGGCCTGTCACCATTGCTGTAGATAGTTTTGGTCCTGTTACTGATAATGCTCAATCGGTTTATGAACTCTCCCTTATTGAAAGCCGTAAAGGGATTAAGGAAGAAATCAAGAAAGAGTTTGGTTTTGTACCTAATTTCGAAGATGCCAAGCATGCCTTGGAAAAAGGCGATGGTGCAGGCAATACCTTTAAGGCCACGGCCAAGCCCATGCTGATTGGAACAGCCGTTGTTGGCGCAACCACCATGGTGTTTGGAATCATTTTATTGTTGGAAAAACTTTATGGTAATGTGGTGGCGTCTTTAAGCTTGGTTCAAGCGCCGGTTATCTTAGGGTTACTTATGGGAGGGGCTGTTATTTACTGGTTTACAGGGGCTGCTACTCAAGCTGTGGTGACAGGAGCTTATCGTGCTGTGGTATTTATTAAAGAGAATATCAAGCTCGAAGGAAGCTCAGCTTCTATTGATGATAGTAAAAAAGTGGTCGAAATTTGTACCAAGTATGCCCAAAAGGGAATGGTGAATATTTTCATTGTTATCTTTTCTATGGCTTTGGCGTTTGCTTTTTTTAATCCCTACTTTTTTATTGGTTATCTTATTGCAATGGCGTTCTTTGGCTTGTATCAGGCTATTTTCATGGCCAATGCAGGGGGTGCTTGGGATAATGCCAAAAAAGTGGTTGAAGTTGATTTAAAACAAAAAGGCACAGAGCTTCATGCTGCCAGTGTGGTGGGTGATACTGTGGGAGATCCTTTCAAAGACACTTCATCAGTGGCCCTAAACCCTGTGATTAAATTCACAACGCTTTTTGGTTTGTTGGCTGTTGAAATTGCTGTCACAATGCAATCGGCTCCATTGAAAATGGGTATCGGAATTGCTTTTTTTGTTGTTGGTTGTATCTTTGTTGCCCGTTCTTTTTATGGCATGAGAATCACCGAAAAAGAATAATACAAAAATATTTAAAACTTCTTAGATAAATCTTGACTTTGATTCGGATTTAACTAATATCCGTCAGCCTTTGAAATGAAACTTTCAAAGGGGAAGAAGGTGTTCTTTGAAAACTAAATAGCAGGAATGATTAAAGAAATCGCTAAGCGGGTTTTTGGCTTTTAAGTCAAAAACCAATTGGCTTGAACATTTGATGTTCAGGCCAAGAACCTGTCACTTCTTTAAGGAAGTGCGGTTTGAATAATTTTATCCAACCAAAACCTTATGAGTCCTGAGCGAATCCCGCAATGCGGGATAAGTCGAAGGGTTTATTGTTTTGGTTTGAGCCAAATCTCTTGAGAGTTTGATTCTGGCTCAGAACGAACGCTGGCGGCGTGCCTAACACATGCAAGTCGTACGAGAATCCCCGCGCAAGCGGGGTAGTAAAGTGGCGCACGGGTGAGTAATACATAGGTAATCTACCCTTTAGATTGGAACAACCTACCGAAAGGTGGGCTAATTCCGGATAAGCCCTGCATCGCAAGATGCCGGGGAAAGATGGCCTCTCCATGGAAGCTATCACTGAAGGCGGAGCCTGTGTCCCATCAGCTAGTTGGTAAGGTAATGGCTTACCAAGGCTATGACGGGTAGCTGGTCTGAGAGGACGATCAGCCACACTGGAACTGAAACACGGTCCAGACTCCTACGGGAGGCAGCAGTGGGGAATATTGGACAATGGGGGAAACCCTGATCCAGCAACGCCGCGTGAGGGAAGAAGGCCTTCGGGTCGTAAACCTCTGTCGAGAGGGACGAAACCAGCCATGGCTAATATCCATGGCTATTGACGGTACCTTTAGAGGAAGCACCGGCTAACTCTGTGCCAGCAGCCGCGGTAATACAGAGGGTGCAAGCGTTGTTCGGAATTACTGGGCGTAAAGAGTGTTCAGGCGGGCTTGTAAGTCAGGTGTTAAATCCCCCGGCTTAACCGGGGACTGTCGCTTGATACTGCAAGTCTTGAGTTTCGGGGAGGTGGGTGGAATTCCCAGTGTAGAGGTGAAATTCGTAGAGATTGGGAGGAACACCGGAGGCGAAAGCGACTCACTAACCGAATACTGACGCTGATACACGAAAGCGTGGGTAGCAAACAGGATTAGATACCCTGGTAGTCCACGCTGTAAACGATGGATACTAGGCGTTGGAGGAATTGATCCCTTCAGTGCCGTAGCTCACGCATTAAGTATCCCGCCTGGGGAGTACGGCCGCAAGGTTAAAACTCAAAGGAATAGACGGGGGCCCGCACAAGCGGTGGAGCATGTGGTTCAATTCGACGCAACGCGAAGAACCTTACCTGGACTTGACATCTGGAGAATTTCCTAGAGATAGGAAAGTGCCTTCGGGAGCTCCAAGACAGGTGCTGCATGGCTGTCGTCAGCTCGTGTCGTGAGATGTTGGGTTAAGTCCCGCAACGAGCGCAACCCCTAGCTTTAGTTGCTACCATTTGGTTGAGCACTCTAAAGTGACTGCCGGCGTCAAGCCGGAGGAAGGTGGGGATGACGTCAAGTCCTCATGGCCTTTATGTCCAGGGCTACACACGTGCTACAATGGAAGTTACAAAGGGTTGCCAACCCGCGAGGGGCAGCTAATCCCAGAAAAGCTTCCTCAGTTCGGATTGAAGTCTGCAACTCGACTTCATGAAGCTGGAATCGCTAGTAATCGCGGATCAGCAATGCCGCGGTGAATACGTTCCCGGGCCTTGTACTCACCGCCCGTCACACCACGAAAGCTGAGTGTACCAGAAGTCCCCTCACGGGGCCCAAGGTATAATCGGTGATTGGGGTGAAGTCGTAACAAGGTATCCGTACCGGAAGGTGCGGATGGATCACCTCCTTTCTAAGGAAAAGATGAGTTCAAGTGGAATGTGAAATGTAGGCATATAGCTTACAGGAAACAAAGAAACTTTGAACAAGTCTTATAAAGATCAATCGATAGGGTTTCTTGAATCTGTTTTAGGATGGAGATCATCCTGCTATTTAGTTTGCCCCGCGAAGTGGCTTTCCATCTCGCGGGGTTAATTTTTCTGCTCTTTTAAAGTTTGTTGGTGTTACTCGGGCCATCGGGTTTTTCAGGTCCGAAGAACGAATTACGAAGAACGATTATCGAAATTTTCGCCATTCGTTCACGTTCTTCCTTCATCGGAAAAATTTTCTGGTGAAAATTTTCGGGCTTGTAGCTCAGGTGGTTAGAGCGCACCCCTGATAAGGGTGAGGTCGGTAGTTCGAGTCTACCCAGGCCCACAAAAATTTCCGATAGGAAATTTTTCCTCCATTTTCTATTTTCAATTCTCCATTTTCCGAGCCTGTAATTTGGAGAGAAAAGAAAATAGATAATGGCTATAGAAAATAGAGGGAAAATTTCTTCGAAATTTTCGGGGCTGTAGCTCAGCTGGGAGAGCGCTAGCTTTGCAAGCTAGATGTCATCGGTTCGATCCCGATCAGCTCCACATTGGGAGCGGAAGTAAGAAATAGGAAATAGCGAACAAGTGATTGTTTGTTATTTCGTGTCTCTTGCCTCTTTGATTAAGAGATGCTCTTTTTTTTCTAGGAAGTAAATTTCCCAAGAAAAATGTGTTCTTTGACAATTACATATTCTTTTATTTAACAATTTTGCTGAGATCATATTTTATCAAGAATTAGGTGATCAAGCTAAAAAGGGCGTACGGTGGATGCCTAGGCGGAAACTGGCGATGAAGGACGTGTCTAGCTGCGATAAGCTTCGGGGAGCTGCTAAGAGAGCTTTGATCCGGAGATTTCCGAATGGGGCAACCTTCCTTTCCATTGGAAAGGAATCCTCCGCTGAATATATAGGCGGAGAGAAGCAAACCCAGGGAACTGAAACATCTCAGTACCTGGAGGAAAAGACATCAATTGAGATTCTCCTAGTAGTGGCGAGCGAACGGGGAACAGCCTAAACCGGCATCAACACCGATTGTATACGTAGGGGTCGACCCGTATAAATGGGCAAACATGTGGGTTTGCCCCTACAGTGCAATGGGTGTTGATGCCGGGGTTGCGGGACCTTAATGTGGGATGTGTGAGGGTAGTCGAACGGTCTGGAACGGCCGGTCATAGAAGGTGATAACCCTGTAGACGAAACTTAAGCACACCCTAGAGGTATCCCAAGTACCACGGGACACGTGAAATCCTGTGGGAATCCGGGTGGACCATCATCCAAGGCTAAATACACGTTTCCGACCGATAGTGAACTAGTACCGCGAGGGAAAGGTGAAAAGCACCCAGAGATGGGAGTGAAATAGTATCTGAAACCGTATGCCTACAAGCAGTGGGAGCACTATGCCCCGCAAGGGGAATGTGTGACCGCGTGCCTTTTGCATAATGAGTCAGCGAGTTACTGGTTGCAGCAAGGTTAAGGCCCAAAAGGGCTGGAGCCGTAGCGAAAGCGAGTCTTAAAAGGGCGATTAAGTTGCAATTAGTAGACCCGAAACCTAGTGATCTAACCATGGGCAGGATGAAGGCTCGGTAATACGAGCTGGAGGTCCGAACTAGTGACCGTTGAAAAGGTCTTGGATGACCTGTGGTTAGGGGTGAAAGGCTTATCAAACTGGGAGATAGCTGGTTCTCCTCGAAATATATTGAGGTATAGCCTCACTGAATCAATAACGGAGGTAGAGCACTGGATGGTCTAGGGCCTCTTACCGAGGTACCAAAACCAACCAAACTCCGAATTCCGTTAATTGCCACAGTGGGAGTCAGACGGTGGGTGATAATGTTCATCGTCAAAAGGGAAAAAGCCCAGACCATCAGCTAAGGCCCCTAAATACACACTAAGTGGGAAAGGATGTGGAGGCGCATAAACAGCCAGGAGGTTGGCTTAGAAGCAGCCATCCTTTAAAGAAAGCGTAACAGCTCACTGGTCTAGTGAATCCGCGCCGAAAATGTAACGGGGCTCAAGTGTGTTGCCGAAGCTATGGATGCATCGTCTTTTAGATGATGCGTGGTAGAGGAGTATTCCGTAGGCCGTTGAAGGACGACTGAAAGGACGTCTGGAGGTATCGGAAGAGCTTATGCTGACATGAGTAGCGATAAACGTAGTGAGAAACTACGTCGCCGAAAATCCAAGGTTTCCTGAGCAAGGTTAATCCGCTCAGGGTTAGTCGGTACCTAAGCCGAGGCCGAAAGGCGTAGGTGATGGAGGACAGGTTAATATTCCTGTACCGTTTTGGTAGCGCTATGACCTTCGAGGTGACGGAGAAGGGTAGACAAGCGGCCGATTGGAAGTGGCCGTTCAAGCCTGTAGGAGGATGTCCCAGGTAAATCCGGGATGTCATTACTCCGAGAAGTGAGTACGACCGATCCCCTTCGGGGGTGACGATAGTTGTCGATCCCATGCTTCCAAGAAAAACCTCGTCGGAAGTTGCCAAGATGACCGTACCGTAATCCGACACAGGTGGATGAGGTGAAAATCCTAAGGCGCTTGAGTGATCTCTGGCTAAGGAACTCTGCAAATTAATGCCGTAACTTAGGGAGAAGGCATGCCACGATTTGTGAAGGGATTTACTCCCGGAGCATTTCGAGGTCGCAGTGAAAGGGTGGCGGCGACTGTTTAACAAAAACACAGGGCTCTGCAAAGTCGCGTAAGACGACGTATAGGGCCTGAAACCTGCCCGGTGCTGGAAGGTTAAAGCGAGCTGTTAGTCGCAAGACGAGGCAGCGACCTGAAGCCCCAGTAAACGGCGGCCGTAACTATAACGGTCCTAAGGTTAACCAAACGCTAGCCTTAGTAAAACTGAACCATATGCGGGAAACTCCTCAACAGCCATTCAGTACTCGTCCACACTAGTGGAAAGTAAAAATCTGATGGACAAGGGGACAATCCGCAGGGAAGGCCTGGTTTGTACCAGGAACCCTCAGAGACTTTACGTTCGGGAACTGCCAATGAAACTTGAATCTCAATGGATCACAGGTTTTGTGGATGGTGAAGGTTGTTTTCATGTGGGGATTAATCCTCATACGGAAATGACGGCAGGCTACCAAGTGTTGCCTGAATTCACTGTCGTACAACACAAACGTGATATTCAAATACTGCATGCGCTCAAAGATTATTTTGGTTGTGGTGTTGTTCGTACCAACCATGGTGATCGGATGGCGTATCGGGTGAGGTCTATCAAAGATCTCTCACAGATTATCATTCCATTTTTTTTCAAGCATCCTCTCCAGTCAAAGAAACGAATTGATTTTGAAAAATTCAAATCGGTTCTATCTCTGATGAATGAGGATGTTCATTTGCACGCAGACGGAATTGAGGAAATCCGTCGGATTGCGAGTCAAATGAATCGAGGTAGTTTAAGATAAAGTCCGGCTCATATGGAAACATATGAGGGATACCGAGCGAAATTCCTTGTCGGGTAAGTTCCGACCTGCACGAATGGTGTAACGATTGCCACACTGTCTCGGCCAGAGGCTCAGCGAAATTGTATTTGCGGTGCAGATGCCGTATACCCGCAGAAAGACGGAAAGACCCTGTGCACCTTTACTATAACTTGGCACTGAACTTCGGGTCGGTTTGTGTAGGATAGGTGGGAGACTTTGAAGCTGGGGCGCTAGCCTTGGTGGAGTCAACCTTGAAATACCACCCTGATCGTTCTGGAGTTCTAACCGACGCCCGTTAGCCGGGCGCGGGACACTGTCTGGTGGGTAGTTTGACTGGGGCGGTCGCCTCCCAAAATGTAACGGAGGCGCGCAAAGGTTCCCTCAGGCTGATTAGAAACCAGCCGTCGAGTGCAATGGCATAAGGGAGCTTAACTGTGAGACAAACAAGTCGAACAGATGCGAAAGCAGGTCATAGTGATCCGGTGGTCCCGTATGGAAGGGCCATCGCTCATCGGACAAAAGGTACGCCGGGGATAACAGGCTGATTTACCCCAAGAGTTCATATCGACGGGGAAGTTTGGCACCTCGATGTCGGCTCATCGCATCCTGGGGCTGTAGCAGGTCCCAAGGGTTTGGCTGTTCGCCAATTAAAGCGGTACGCGAGCTGGGTTCAGAACGTCGTGAGACAGTTCGGTCCCTATCTTCTGTGGGCGTAGGAAATTTGAGGGGATCTGTCCCTAGTACGAGAGGACCGGGATGGACGGACCTCTAGTGTACCAGTTGTCACGCCAGTGGCAGTGCTGGGTAGCTATGTTCGGATCCGATAAACGCTGAAAGCATCTAAGCGTGAAACGGACCCCAAGACTAGATTTCCCATCCGCGCAAGCGGATCTAAAGACCCCTTGTAGACGACAAGGTTGATAGGCCGGGTGTGTACGGGCAGTAATGCCTTAAGCTTACCGGTACTAATTGGTCGTGCGGCTTGATCATCTTTTATTTTATAATCGTGTCTGTAGGGGCGGGGTAACCTACCCCTACATGACATGATCTCTGCAAAATTGTTTTAAAGGATATGTAATTTTATCGTCATCCGTGGGCGGGAGATCCAAATATGGATCCCCGCTTTCGCGGGGACGTAAGAAACTGTAACGTTCGCCATTGGCGAACTAACATTTTCTAACGTTTTCTGGTGGTTATACCGGGGAGGTCACACCCGATCCCATTCCGAACTCGGAAGTTAAGCTCCCACGGGCCGATGGTACTTGCCTCGCACGGGGCTGGAAGAGTAGGTTGCTGCCAGATTTATTTAATAAAAACCCCAATCGATTAAAATCGGTTGGGGTTTTTTATTGCCAAGAATTTTGAGAGGGAAGGTTCCAACCCCGCGACGCGGGGTGGAGTGGGGACGATGCAAAATTTTACTTCATCACATACAAATTTTTTCTAGAGAACTCCTTCGACTTCCATTATTATAGTTAACTTATGGATGACACGAAAAAAGACAATGCAGGTCAGGATGAACTACCTTCTTACGAAGAAGCCGAAAATTTGGATGCCACCATGGTGGATATGAATCTTCCAAAAGTAAAATCACCACCACCCAAGCCCGTGGATACTGGTATTGATAGCCAGAAAAAAAAGGCTGATGAAAAAGAGTTGGAAGAACTTCTTAAAAAGCAGAAATCACTTGTGAACCGTTTGGGGCTCTCCAATATTTTCAAGAAAAAGTAAGGTCAAAAAAATATGGCCAACAAGGGGGATACTGAAAATACGGATTGGTCGCGGGAGGATGAGGCCGATCTTGACAAGACAAGTAATGAAATCCCCTTGTCCCAGAGTGGGGAGCTTGACCAAACCAAAACGAGCATCAGGGCCCCTGTAACCCTTGAAAACATTGAGAATACCGACAAAACTCCATTGCCCAAGAAAAATCCTTTGGGTTTTTTGAAAAGAATAAAAATCCATTTCCCCCAAAAGCCTCACATAAATTTTCCCCGGTTTTTTTCTAAAATAAAGCCCTCGAATATTTTCACATCCTCTTTTTCAGGAACTCTTTTGGGCAAAATAAGGGCCCTTATTGTTTCCTCATTTTGTTTTGCAGGAGGGCTCCTGTTTTTGGGATTGTTGGGGCTTGCCTCTTGGAAGCAATGGCAGCTCGGCATGGGGCCGACCTTTTATCTTGTGGTTGGTACATTGGCTATCATTTTCCTTTTTAGTTTCTTGGCTCTTGTTTTGGGAAGGTCGTGGGTTAGCTTTTTAAAGCTACCCTTGGTGGGGTTTTTGGGGCTTATGGCCTATCAGCTTTTTTTCTGGGGGTCGGGCTCATCGGGGTTGTTTAGTTATGACCCTTGGAATCTGGCCGTTTTACTTAATCATATTTTTCTTCTGTTGTGGTTGTTTCAGATTTTGTATGTCTTATTTATTTATCCGCATTCCGTTTTCTTGAAAATCATCCTCGTTCTTTTGGGTTTGTATGGCATTGCCGGGTTTGTTGAAAATATAAGACATAGGGTTTTGTTGGAAGCTTCATGGTACGGCAGTGGTTTTTTGGAGAAAATTCCCTTTGTGTGGGCTCAGCCTGTTTTTGTGAATCTCCATGTTTTGGGGCCCCTGTTTTTGATTGTGGCCCTTTGTTATGCCATTTTATTGCGGCGTCATCGCAATAGAGCTTGGATTTTTTGGAATGTCCCGGTTTTGCTGCTTGTGAGTGCCAATGGACTTCTTCTTTTACAAAACAATCGTGTGGATAATGCCCTTGAGTTTTTTTGGCCTAAATTATTAATGGCAGGATCCCTTGAAATTCAAACCAAAGATCTCCAGTTAAACTTGGCTACAAAAAACTTTGTAAAAGCTGAAGGGGTCGATACCGTTGGGCGTTATCAAATAAAGCTGGCCCAGCCTGTCAATGCGGGGACACCTCAAAATTATCTTGTCAAAGTGCAAACCATGGACGGTTTGCCGGTTTTCTTTCTTGAGAAAAACGATTTTGACCTATGGCTTGGAAATAAGCTTTATGCCGATTGGTCATTAACCCCTGTTTTTTCACCAAATACAAAAAGTAAAAACAAGGTGATGAAAGCAGGTGTCTATGAATTGCAGTTAAAAACGCAGCCGGTTTTTCCCCAAATTGCGTTACAAATACCGCCCCAGGGGTCTATCTGGTTTAAAGACCAATCCATCCGGATTGATTTACTCCTTAATGATGCGGACAATGTTTTCATGGATGTATCTGTCGATGGAAAAGTGTTGGCCCACGAAACAAATCTGGCTTCGCGTTCGATGTTTGAGTTTCCGGCCACGGATCTTGATGTGGGGAAACATTTTTTGGAAGTTCTTGTTGAGAATAGTCGCAGCTTGCAAAAGAAAATTTCCCAAGAAATAGAAATAAAAGCGGCCTTTAGTTTTGCCATTGCCTCTCCTATGGAAGGTGATTTTTTTATGGATGCCTTGCCCGTATTTATCCATGTGGGGGGTGTGCCATCAAGTGATAAAGCTGTGGTGAATCTATTGTTAAATGGGAAAACCGTTGGAGAAAAGAGCGAAACCCCTTATTCATTTTTGGTTCCCACTCAAGATTTGCCCGCCAGCACTTATGATTTAACAGTGAATGTAGTGACACAATCAGGTGGAACTCAAACAAAAACGGTTAAATTAGCCAAAGGGGTTGCGCCGCAGGTTTCTTTTGTAAGCCCGGGACTGGGAGAGTTTGTCCCCGTAAATTTGTCTGTGGAAGCCAAGGTTTCCGCAGAGACCCCTGCTTCAAAACTTGAATTGTACATGGATGGCAGTTTGGTCAAAGCCTGGGATGTGCCTCCTTACAAAACAGATTTGGATACTTCGTCGTGGCAGGAAGGGGTTCATATTCTTACTTTAAGAGCTTACACTCTTTTGGGGGCCACACATTCACAATCTATTACAGTAAGTGGTGGTGTGGGGGAACTTTCCTTGTCAGTGGCGGGAGTGGGGGAGGCCCAAGAGATGTCTTCTCCGTTCAAGAAAATTGTTTTTGTCTTGGATGCCAGTGTCAGCCAGTATGATGCATGGTCCGGGAAAACAAAATGGGAATGGATCACGAAACTTTTTTCATTAAACGAAATTTTTTCAAAATTCAAATCAAGCCAGGTTGGTATTGTTGTTTCAGGAAGTCGCCATGGTTATGCCGAAAAAAATTGCCGGGATGCCACTCTCTTAAGCCCCATGGCTCCCTTTAATGTAACCCGATTAAGGCAGAAATTAAGGGAAGTAACCCCTTTGGGAAATTTTTCCTTGTTGAAGGCTCTTGAAATGGCTTTTTTGCAAAAACCACAAAAAATTATCGTTCTCACCGACGGCCTGGATGCCTGTTCTTTTTCTTCAGATGTTTTGGAAAAAAACAAAACTTCCTTACCCGTGATTGATTTTGTTGTTTTGGGAAAACAGGAAAAAGATCAGGAAATCTTCTTTGATGAAATAGCCAAAAGGACCTCCGGGCAGGTTGTTAGAATGGAAAAAGGGGAGGATATACAGCCTAAAACATTGGAATTATTAAGTATTTATTATCAGGTGACCCGTGGCTCCACTCCAGTTTTATCAAGCCCCTTGGACGGGCAGACACGTTCTTTAAGATCAGGAAATTACACATTAAAAATTTTTAGTGTGCCGCCTGCAGAAGAAATTTCCTTGGAAATTAAAAATGGGCTGCACCATAAAATAGAGCTTTTCGTAGAAGGCCAAAAAACCCTCCTCAAACAAGCAACAAATCCCTTCTAAATGCGATAAAGAGCCTCGACAAATAAAGAAATAATTAATAAAAGCGGGTCTCTTTTTTTTAAAGGGAAGTTTTCTTTTTTGTTCAGGAAAAAATGACAGATTTACCTTCAGCAATCACTCTTCTTCCGGACCAAGTTCAGTTGGCCTACGATCTCATTTATGGGGCTCATCAATTAGCTCAAAAGGATCCTCCCTATGAGTGGTTTGATATTGTTCGTGGAAATGGGCGTCTAGAAGACACGACGGCACGCTTCCAGTTATTGTCTGTTCTTGAATCCGGTCTCGATGGCCGAAGGCCTCTTGAAGTAAATTCTGATCAAGCACAACTCATTCAAGATTATTTGCTTTGTTTTGGCCGTGTGGATGACCGCTATGTCGGGCTGGATAATACGCTCGAAAGGGGGCTTCATCGCATAGCACAAGCAGGAGGACCAAGTGCTCTTCCCGTGGTGGCTCGTAATCGCAGGGCCATAGTGGACGCCTTTGCCAGAAGTATTTTAGGGCATCTTGATCCCAAGGCTTTGCGTGCTTGGGTACGTACTCAAATTGTACTTCTTATAGGAGATCCGGAAACTTTACTAGAGGTACTAAAACAATTTTTACCCGATATCGCAAACATTAGAATCAAAAAGGGCATGATATCCGACCAAACAATCTTTTCCAGTGTTCATGATATTTTCAAACTGGTTGAAGGTCTTATTAATGAGGTTCTTACCGCCTTTGATCAGGATCCGTCCCAGTTTGAACATCCTTCGCGTGTGGCGACACCAGTGGGGAAGAAGGTTGATTTGACCGATGGAATCAAAAGAGCAAGAAGGTTGCTTAAATTAGCGGAATCTCTTTTAGATAAGGCAAGTGCGGGTGAGGGAGTTAGAAACGTAAACAAGGCCATCCGGGACCGTTGGAAGGCTTTAAACGGGCTAGAGAAGGCGCTTAATGACATTCCCGAACGGCTTGCAAGGGCTGAAAATTTTCAGGCAGAGGCCATGGAAACCCTGAATGCCGGCCAATCCCTTTTTGATATTCTGCAGGCTTTTCAACTGAAACTGGATGCTGTCCGAATTTATGTGGATACCGCCCGTTTTTTAAGATGGAGAAAGCGTTCTGAAAAATCATTCGTCCTTTATCAGCGGGCTCAGGTTCTTATTCAAGAATGCCGGTATTTGTTGGAAATTGTTCTTGAAGCGTGCCAGGGGCATGATGAAGCCAGAAGAAGACTGGAACTTCATTTTCTGACGCCCTTGAAGGATCTGGAAAGTTTTATTGAAGTGGGAACTCAAGCCAATGCCAATGCCCCAGAGTGTCATGCACTTGTTGAGACAACAATGCGGTCCCTGGCTCTTAAGCTTGAGTCCTACAGGCATGCGGTTAAGTTACTCACCCTTTTGTTGTTTCCAAAACCATTTTTCATGAGAACAAGCGTACCAAGGAATGTGGGTTTGCTGGTTCCCTTGACTAGTTCCAGTCAGTTAAATCCGCAAGTAAGAGATCATTTGCCCGATGGTATTGTGGATGCTCTGGCCAGAGGAAACACCTTTGCCGTGCTTGATTTTGGAGCCGTACTCGATTTGGGTCAGCAGATGGAGACGCCGCCAGAGATGCGTCGGCTGCATCCTGCCACAGAGGACGATCTGGAGACAGATGTTGTTGTTTTTCTTCATGAGCTCATTCCTGATCTGGATAGTGCGGCCAGCGATGAATATGCCGTGGAATTGCCAAGTCGGGCGCCGGGAACCGAGTCCACAAGTGCCAAAATAACGGTGGGCGATTTTTTTGTCGAGGTTGATTTAATCGAACCGGACGCCATCACCCTTCGGTTGGGAGTCAATGCGGATACAAAAGGTACAGTTGATCCGGCTTTTGCCGAAAATATTCTCAGAAAATTATTTGCTCAATTGGCGAATGCCTCCTTTTGGGAAAAGTTTTCCAGAATTTTGGCCCGTCCCTATTTAAGAATTTTGCAGCCGGGAATGCCTGAGGACATTTATCGATTGGATGCATGGAACCAAGGGGGAACCTGGGCGGATATTGATCTTTCGGTTTTTTCAGCGGAAGGGAGGCTGGGGGATGCAGCAGAGACTCCTGATCAAGGAGGTTTTCGCGAAATTTCAACAGGAGGGGCTCGTTTGGCACAAGCCTTGAAGGGGATGGGTGCTGCCCCTGGAGATGGGAATAACCCCACCGAAGCTTCTCACTTCGGGCGTATTTTGGGCCTTACCCGCTTTCAAGCAGGGGACCCAGTTCCTGTAAGCTCTGAGGGTGTTAGCGCTGCTACCGCTCTTCAACACTCTTTTGTCCCTCATGTATTACCGAGGCCTTTAAATGGGAGAATAGGTTCGTTAAAAGATCCTGGTTCATCAAGGCTTAACAGACCTATGACTTCGAGAACAATTCCCATGAGTCGTCTAAGATTTGGACCTCCTCCTTTGAGGCCTACCCGAATACCCGGAGTGTCTCGGTATGTTCCTCGTCCTTTTAAATGAGAGTTGATTTACAAGCCCCGTTATGGCACAAAGCTTTTAGTTTATGAGTCAAACCATTGGAGACATTATAGCTGCTTTTGAGACGCGTAAATTTGATCCTTTTGCCCCCGAATGGAATGGGGATTTAACTTCTGAAGGGCCAGCCTTGCCTGCTCCCGAAGGCGTTGCGCAACTTCTACCAGCAGAAGCAGAACCAAGGCTTCCGTGGACACTTGAAGGTATTCGTGATGGACGATATGTCACTTTTACTGAGCGTCTGCAGGCTTTGTTAGATGGAGTTGATCCTAAAGCTGGACCCTTGCCAGATGGGGAGCGAATTGTTGATCTTGTTTTAAGAGATGGAACATGGGCTGATCCAAATGATGTTACCGCTCATTCTCAAAGACCCGCTGTTCCTCGATTCACACAGCGACGCCCCAGTGGTTTAGATGCAAGTGTTCTTTTTGAAGATCTTGGAGACCTTCCTCCTTTAGAAGGAGTTGAAAGCTTAACTCCTGGTTGGCCAGCCTTAGCTCAACCAAGTTCCCCTGCGCCTACGGTACATGCCGCATCAAATACGGCTAGAGGGGCTCATCCCCATGTTGGATGGCGCCCTACGACTGCTTTTCATCCTTTTCCAGGAGTTGCTCGCTTTGCTTCCAGATTACCTGTAATACGATTTCGTTAAGCCGCTCGGCTAAAGGCAATTTTTAAATGTTTGCGGTTTTCTTTTTTGACTTCGTGCAAGATATTTTTAAGGCGGGTCATTTGTTCTTCGGGCAGGCTTTTGGGGAGGAACAAAATTTCGTTGTAAGGCACATCAATCCATAAATGGTGCAGCGCCATTTCCAAGGCTTCCAGGTTTTTTTCCATTTCAATTTTTTCTTCATCTGAAAAAATGCGTTCTTCCATGTTTTTTAAGGAGAGCTCCAAGTAGCATGTAATGGCCTTAAGCAGGCGGCTGCGAAACGAGCTTGAGGCAATAAAAACCATCTGCCGTTTGGCCATGGCGATAAGGGAAGGTTGATTCATAACACGTGCCATACGCCACTGATTATGAATGAAATAAAGATTCAAACAAAGAAAAAAATGGCCTTTCATTTATTTTTTGGTTAAGGAATGTCGCATGGCAACCGATGAAAATATTTACATGAAACAGCGCCTTGACAAGGCACAAAATTTGCGTGCACAAAATCATAATCCTTATGGTAATGGTTTTGTTCCGTCGGCCACGACAGATGATTTATCGGCACGTTATTCCTCTTATGATGCAGCAAAACTAGAAGGACTGACCGAAGTTTTTTCGTTGGCGGGGCGCGTCATGGCCAACCGCCTTTTTGGAAAGGCCGGTTTTTTACGCTTACGTGATCGCACCGGCGAATTGCAGGTTTTTTGTCAAAAGGGAAGTTTAAGCGATGAGCAATTCCAGTTCTATAAAAATCTGGATGTGGGCGATTTTGTTTTTGTGGAAGGAGAACTGTTTCGCACCAAAACAAACGAACTCACCTTAATGGCTCAATCGTTTGCATATGTCACCAAAAGCATCCGAAATCTTCCGGAAAAATGGCATGGGTTAAGCGATGTCGAAACCCGTTATCGCCAGCGTTATGTTGATTTAATTGCCAATCCGGAAGTCAAAAACACATTCATCAAACGCTCGCAAATCATCACTGCCATCCGTCAATTTTTGATTGAACGCCAATTCCTGGAAGTAGAAACCCCCATGATGCACTCCATTCCCGGAGGCGCTTCCGCCAGGCCCTTTGTGACCCATCATAATACTTTGGACATGGATTTGTATTTGCGTATTGCCCCAGAGCTTTATTTGAAGAGGCTTGTTGTGGGCGGTTTAGAACGTGTCTTTGAAATTAACCGGAATTTTCGCAACGAGGGAATTTCCATTCAGCACAATCCCGAATTCACGATGCTTGAATTTTATCAAAGCTATGCCACCTATGAAGACCTCATGGCCCTTACCGAGGAAATGCTTTCAGGCCTGGTTCAAAAAATTTTTGGAACCTGCAAAATAAAATATCAGGAAACCGAAATTGATTTTACGCCCCCTTTTAAAAGATTACCCATTGCCACAGCGTTAGTTGAAATAGGCGGGCTTGAGGCCGCCAAGGTCCACGACAAAAACTTTTTGGCTGAAGAATGTTACAAGCGCGGCATCATGGAGCGGGGCAAGCCTGGGGGAATTGGCCTGTATCAGACGCTCTTGTTTGAACATTTGGTTGAATCCAAACTCATTCAACCCACTTTTGTCACTGAATTTCCCCTGGAAGTAAGCCCGCTGGCCCGCCGCAATGATAAAAATCCGGATATTGTTGACCGTTTTGAACTGATGATTTTTGGACGTGAACTTGCCAATGGATTTTCAGAATTAAATGATCCTGTTGATCAAAAAGAACGTTTCTTAAAACAGGTTGAAGCTCGTGATGCGGGCGATGAAGAGGCCATGTATTTTGATGCGGATTACATTCGCGCTCTTGAATATGGTATGCCGCCAACGGCCGGGGAGGGTATTGGTATCGACCGTTTGGTGATGTTGCTTACCGATTCGCCCAGTATCCGCGATGTGATTTTGTTCCCTCAATTGCGTGCCGAAAAACCGTAGGGGCAAACTCATGGTTCGATGGTTCGACTCGGCTCACCATGTCCGGTAAGGATATTTTGGGTATTGCATGTCCCTATTCCCCCTTCATATCGCCCTTCGTTTTTTTAAGTCCCATTCATCCAGACGCTTTGTCTTGTTTCTTTCGGTCGTTTCTTTTTTGAGCATGGCCTTTTCTGTGTGCGCTGTTTTGCTTATTCAGGCAGTGACCAGTGGTTTTTCTTCGTCACTTGAACAAGCCATGATCGGATTCAGGTCGCATCTTGAGTTGGTTGATAAAAACAACCAGTTGACTTCAGATGAAGTGAAAAGGAAGGTGGCTGGTATTTCCGGCATTGAATCTATTGAGGAAGTTGTGGAGGCCCCGGCCATTTTGAAAATTGGCGATGGGCAAACTTATGGTGTAATGGTCAGGGCCACTCATTTTGATCAGGCTATGCGTGCAAAATACCGTGCCGAATATTTTGATGAGTGGGTCGCGTCTGACATTGATGAAAATGAAATTTCCGTTTTTGTGGGCAGAGAATTGTTGTCCCGCATGCAGGTTTTTCCCTCTGGAATGGAAGAAGCCGAACTGATCAATCCTGTAGGGGATGTGGGCCCCTTGGGAGATATTGAACCCACTTTACATAAGGTGAAGTTGGCAGGTTTTTTTTCAACCGGTTTTTTCGAGGCTGATTCGCACTATCTTTTGGCCCCCATGGGTTTGGCGCCGTTTCTTACTTCAGGCCAACCCCCTTCAAAGATATTTTATTTTTATTTAAAAGATGGTCTGAATGCGCAGAGTGTTCAGAAACAAATCCAAAAAATATGGCCCGATGCGGGGCTGACAAGCTGGAAGGATAAAAGCCATAAACTCTATCGTGCCCTTGTTTTAGAACGTATGGCCATGTTTCTGCTTCTGGCCGTGGCTCTGTTGTTGGCCTGTTTGAATGTGGGAAGCCTGGTGGGGTTGCTTGTCGAACAACATCAAAAAGACATGGGAGTTTTATATGCTACAGGGCTTGATCGCATAAGACTTAAGAGAATTTTTGCCAGCTTCGGTTTGCTTTTGGGAGGGTTGGGGTCCTTGTTTGGTGTTTTCATGGCGGTTGTTCTTATGAATACCTTTTTTAAAAGGCCCCTTCATTTGCCCGATGCTTATTTTGTCAAAGAACTCGTTCTTCAGCCCCATATCGTCTGGTTTTTTGTGGTTCTTCTTTTTGTTCCGTTGATGGCTTTTTTGGCTTCACTATGGCCATTAAAGAGTTTTCGTCGATTTAATCTTTCTGAAATATTAAGGGCCCCATGAACAAAAGATGGGTTATCGATATTGCGTTAAGAAATCTTTCAGAGCTAAGAACTCAACCCCCGCTTTTGGGGACGGCCAAAAAGGTTTCGATGGGGGCGCTTATTTTTGGAAGCATGGTTGTGCTGGTGGTGCTTTCGGTAGTGGGTGGTTTTCAGCGCGAATATCACCGGGCCATCCTTAATTTTAATGCCCATGTCATTGTAAGTCGTGTTGAGTCGAATTTTTCTTCTTTGACAAGCTTAACCCAAGACTTGCAAAAAATGCCCCAGGTAAAGGGAATCAGTTCCTTTGTTTTCAAGGAGGGGCTGACCCCTACGGATTTGGGTCTTAAA
>MGPH01000007.1:1040-30680 GCA_001797365.1 Deltaproteobacteria bacterium GWA2_45_12 | reverse complement strand
AGGTGTTGATGTCGGACAAATTGAAAAAGTTTATCCGTTAAAATTTAGCTGGATCAAAAAAGATTTTTCTTCATTGCGGGATCTTTTGCGGGCACAACCTGAGTCCTCAAAAATTCCCGTATTGGTTGGGAGCCAGTTGTTTAGCGATCTTAAAGACAAGAATGTTTTATCTGTTTATCTGGGAGACAATCAGCAGATCTCAACGAGTCATTTTGACATTGTGGGTACTTTCCAAGCAGGTTTGTATGAGTTTGATTCCCAGTTTGTTCTTGTGGCCCGGGACAAATTGAATCATTTGATGGGCAAGCCTGATATGTGGGATGGCCTGGAGCTGCGCCTTGAAGACGCCTTCCAGGCCGACGAAGTGGCCTCTCAAATCATGGGCGCATGGCCTGACTCTGTTTCTGTGATGACCTGGAAGGAGCTGAACGCTCCTCTTTTTGAAGCCCTTGTTTTGGAAAAAAGAGTTTTTACATTTTTGATGTTTCTGTTGTTCATGATTGGCGCTGTCACTTTAAGTGGGGTGATCATGATGCTTGTGCTTCATAAAAACAGGGAAGCCTCCATCCTGAAAGCTTTGGGAGTCGCTAATAAGGATCTGGGCAAAATTTATTTTTTGAGTGGTTTTTTGTGGGGGGCACGCAGTGTAGGCATTGGTTGTGCTTTGGCCCTCCTTTTGGTAGGAAGCCTCAAAAAATGGAACTGGATTTCCCTGGATCCCCAGATTTATTTTGTTTCAAGTTTGCCTGTGAGTTTATCTGTCTGGTTGTGGGCGGGTGTCGTGGGAGGAGCTTTGGTCATTTGCTTTTGTGTGGCTTATTTAGCCACGCGCTATATGACAAAAACATCGTCTCTCAGACACAGTTTTGAATAAGTGGCTTATTTAAAAATTGAAAATCTTGAAAAAACTTTTGAATCGCAGGGTGTTTTTACGCCCGTTTTGCGGGGAGTGAGTTTTGAAATTGCCAAGGGAGAAAAGATTTGTATTTGGGGGGCTTCAGGAGCGGGCAAATCAACCTTGCTCCATATTTTAGGGGCCCTTGATCGCCCCACCAAGGGTCGTATTTTTTTTAACAATGAAAATATTTTTTCCTTAAATGAAAAACAACTGGCTCATTTTAGAAACCACAAGCTTGGTTTTATTTTCCAGTTTCATCATTTGCTTCCTGATTTTACAGCCCTTGAAAATGTGATGATGCCTCTTTTGATACGGGGAACCTCCAAAAAGGAATCGCAACAAAGAGCCTCAAGCTGGCTTGGTAAAGTCGGTTTGAACAAGAGGGAAGGGCACTGGCCTTCACAGCTTTCGGGGGGCGAGCAGGCCAGGGTGGCCTTGGCGCGCGCCGTGGTGGGAGAGCCGGAGCTTGTTTTAGCCGACGAACCCACAGGCAACCTTGATGAACAAAATGGCGCCAAAATTTTCGATTTACTTTTGTCGCTTAATGAGGAATTAAAGACAACCCTTGTTGTGGTCACTCATAACGAGCATTTATCAAAAAAACTGGAAAGGAAAGTTCACCTGGTCGATGGAAAAATTCAGGAAATATTCTAGCATTCTTCTTTTTTTCTTTGTTTTTCAGTTTTTCGCGCCTTTTTCTTTTTCAGCCGAAAAAATTGTAAATATCGATTTTGCGGGTCTTCTTGTCACCAGCGAAACCGTGACCAGGGGTTTGTTGCAATCTATTGAGGGGTCCCTTTATTCTCCGGGGGCTATCGAAAAAGATCTTAAAGCCCTTTACAAGTCCGGTTTGTTTGAAGACGTCTATGTCGATCGTCAATCGGTAGCGGGCGGAGTAAAGCTTGTTTTTCATGTCAAAGAAAAAGCCACAGTCGGGTTAATCACCTTCAAGGGAAATAAAAAGATAAAGGATAAGGACATAGAAGAAGCCATGACGGTACGACGCTCCGGTTTTCTTGAAGAAAAGAAGATTGCCGAGTCCAAGGCAGCCATCCGGAAATTGTATGAGGAAAAAGGTTATTATGCCGTGGACATAAGAACTGAAATTGTTCCCTACAACACCGAAACCAACGAACTGGAAATCATTTTTACCATCAAGGAAAACAGGGCTGTTTACATCAAGCGAATCAGCTTTGTGGGCAATCATTATTTTTCTGACAAAAAGCTGGCCTCCCACATGAAAACCAAGGTGAAGGGGATGCTTTCGTTCTTAAGCAGTTCCGGCAAAATAAAAGACGAAAAGATGCGTCTTGATATTGAATTGCTGCAGCAGTTTTATATGACCAATGGTTTTATCAAGGCAAAAATCAAGGACCCCCACGTGTCCATGTCCAAGGACAAACAATCCATTTATGTCACCATTCCTGTTTATGAGGGCCCTCGTTACAAAGTGGCATCCGTAGATGTTGAAGGCGACATTCTGACAAGCAAGCAAGAACTTCTCGAAAAAATAAAATTAAAAACCGGGGAATACTATAACGGCATGCTGGCCCATCAAGACCAGGAACTTTTCACGCGCATTATGCAGGATCAGGCCTATTTTTACGCCAATGTGTACCCTTCCATCACCACCGATGACGAGGCTAAAACAGCCAATGTGGTCTATGTCATTCAAAAAGGTCGAAAGGTGAGTGTTGAAAAAATTGATATCGAGGGAAACACCATTACACGCAACAAGGTTATTCGTCGTGAAATACAAGTTGTTGAAGGGGCACCTTACAATCAGACTGCCATTGAACTTTCCAAGAGGCGCTTGGCCCAGCTTGGTTTTTTTGAAACGGTTGATTTTGCTTTTCCCAGAGGATCTTCCGACGACAAAATTAATATCGTTGTCACGGTAAAAGAAAAACCCACGGGCAGTGTCAGTGTGGGGGCCGGTTTTTCTTCCCTGGAAAGTTTTGTTTTTAACGGGTCCATTCAAAAGAATAATTTTTTCGGGCTGGGAATTAGTGGTGGGGCCTCGGCCAATGTCTCAAAATTGCGTCAGGAATTTTCATTTAAGGCAAGCGACCGCTACTTCATGGATACCAAGTGGATCGTTTCCATGAATATTTCGCGCTATGCCTCGGCGCTTAATTCTGATTTTGATGAGCAGTCTTTTGGAGGTTCTTTGACCATTGGCAGGGAACTTATTCCGTTTCTGGATGTTTCCCTGGGTTATAATATTCAGGATGTTTCCATAAACAATTTTTCATCCCAGGTTCCGGCCTTTTTCAGGTCTACGGCTTCGGGGCTTACCTCAAGTGGTCTTTCAAGCATTTCTCTTGATAAACGTGATAATCGTGTCACCACAACCAAAGGAACATTCAATTCACTCAGCAGTGAATACGCCGGCCATGGCCTGGGGGGCGACAATGATTTTTGGCGCATGTATGCCGATTCGCGACTATTTTATCCCGTGCTCAAAAAGACCGTCTTGAAAGTGAGAGGGGTTTTTGCCTACATCAATTCACTCAGTGACGATTCTATCCCGTTGTTTGAACGGTTTTTTCTTGGGGGCATTAACACCCTAAGAGGTTTTGATCTTAACAGTATCGGGCCGGAGCTGCGTATCCCCAGCTCTGTTGCGGGGGGAGATGGCAAATTTACCTATGGTGGAAACCGCATGATCTTTTTTAATACAGAATATGAAGTGCCCATTTACGACCCAGCGGGTTTTAGGGGGGTGCTCTTTGTGGATGGGGGGCAGGCTTACGGAGAAACGGAAAGTGTCGATTTAAGCCGTCTTCGTTACAACTATGGTTTTGGTTTGAGATGGAACTCTCCCTTTGGTCCATTACGTTTTGAATGGGGTTTCCCCATTGCCAGGCGTAATGGGGAATCTTTTAGCGTATTCAACTTTTCGATCGGACAATCGTTTTAATCATCTTTGGTAGGGAAAAGAAGAATTCCCGACTTTTCTTGAAAAGATTCGGCTTGATTTGAAGGAACAGTTATTTTATCGAGTAATACTTAAACTTTTTGAAAGGAAAAAAATGACAAACAAGATGCTTCGTTATGGACTCATTTTGGTAATTTTTATCTTAGCTTCGCAATCGGCTTTTGCCCAAGAGAAAATAGCAACGGTTAATTTGCAGAAAGCCCTGAACATGGTTGAAGAAGGGAAAAAAACCATGGAAGGCATCAAAAACGATGCCGCTGCCAAACAAAAACAGCTTGAATCCATGAAGGCTGAACTTAAAACGATGCGGGACGATGTTGAAAAACAAAAAATGGTTTTATCCAAGGAAGTGCTTCAGCAAAAAATGAATGAAATTCAGGCCAAATTTTTGGAACTTCAACAAAAGGCTTCCCAATTTGACCAAGATCTCAAAAAACGTGAGGGTGAGGGAATTCAAAAAATCATCGTTGCTTTAAAGCCAGTGGCTATCCAGGTGGCTCAACAAGAAAAATGCACGATGCTTTATGAGAATTCGGCGGAAACCATTCTTTTTGCAGCCAATTCCATTGATATTACCGATAAAGTGATTCAAGCCTACAACCGTAGAAAATAAAGGCCAACCAAAAATAACATGCCCATTCATCCCGAACTTGTGCAAAACTTGGTTTGTCCCCAATGCAAGGGGGGGCTGCACTATACGCGGGAAGAGGTTTTGTTGTGTGTGGTTTGCCGTTTATGTTACCCACTTGTTGACGGCGTTCCCCAGCTTTTGATGAGTGAGGCCATGCCGCTTGGTCCTGAGGGGCAAATTATCCCCCGGGAAGAAATTGCCACTTTTGTGGTTGAATCCGGCCCCGAAGAAGGTCAGGCTTTTACCCTAGAGAAGGGGACCTGTAAAGCCATAGGACGACATATAGATGATGCTTTCAAAACGCAGATTTTCAATACCGATTTTACCATGAGCTTGGATGACCATACCCAAAAGCTTATTGGCAATTATTTTTCAAAACATCTTTCCAAAAAGAAAAAAACACCGTCCAAGTTTTCTGAACTTGGCTCCTTTCGCCGCACGCCCGATCTTATTTTAACCGATCCCGGCATCAGTCGTCTCCATGCCATGGTTTTTTATGATGAGGAAAATGTGGGTATTGTTGATTTGGTCAGCCGTAATGGGACATTTGTCAATGGGCGAGAAGTAGAAACGCTTCTTCTTAAAGCGGGAGATAGCATCCAGATGGGGCTAACAAAATTGTGCTTGTTTTTGAAGGCCAAGGAGGAAACATGCAATCCATGACAGGGATGGGACGGGCTCGGGGAAAAGTGGGAACGAGCTACATTACCATTGAGCTTAAATCGGTGAATCATCGCTATTGTGAAGTGCACAGCCGATTATTGCCACGTTTCCAGGGTTTGGAAATCTCCATCACACAGGCGATCAAAAAGAGGCTTTCGAGAGGAAAAGTGGATGTCACTATTTTAGAAGAGCGAAGCGATCTTTTCCCATCGGCTAATCTGGTTTCGATCAAAAAATATTATGATTTCTTAAAACAGGTCAAAAAACATCTTAAGCTGTCAGAAGAAATTACATTGGCTCATATTCAGCATGGTTCTTCATTTTGGTTAAGCCGTGATCACGACACAAAAGCCGATGAACCAAAAATCCTGATGCTTCTTTCAAAAGCCTTGGACGAACTTGTGGCGATGCGTAAAAAAGAAGGGGATGAATTGGCCCGTCAGCTTGAAAAACGAAAGAAGAACATGGAAGCTCTTGTTGAAAAGGTAGCCACCCAAAGGGAAAATGTAAAACTCGAACTCCAGGAACGTCTAACAAAACGGATTCAAAAATACATGCAAGGTTTGGAAATTGACCAGGCAAGGTTGTCTAATGAAATTGTTTTTTATGTGGACCGCACCGATATTTCAGAAGAAATTGAGCGGCTTCATAGTCATTTTAAACAGGCCGGCGACCTTTTTAAGAGCAAGGAACCCTGTGGTCGTCCCCTTGATTTTTTAGTTCAGGAAATGTTCCGTGAATGGAATACCATTGGTTCCAAATGCCAGGATACGGTAGTGGCTTTTGAGGTTGTTACGGCCAAAACAGAATTAGAAAAAATTCGCGAACAGATTCAAAATATTGAATGATTGAATGATCGTACGGGCGAACCTTGCCTGCCCGCCTCAGGAGGGTGTTCGCCCTACAAACCACATGTCTTCCAATCCATTATTCATCGTCCTTTCAGGTTCTTCCGGTTCAGGGAAAACAACCCTTTCCCGTTTGTTGGCCCAAAGACTCAGGCTTTATTTCGGAATTTCCCATACAACCCGTAAGAAAAGATTGAATGAAACAGAGGGTGTTGACTATTATTTTGTGACCCCAAAAGAGTTTGAAAACATGGTCCATAGAGGCGAGTTTTTGGAATGGGCTACGGTTTATGATCATTGTTACGGCACTTCAAAAATCCCCATCGAAGCCTGCCTTGAAAAAGGGCAGGGCGTTGTTGTCGATGTTGACCCCGTGGGGGCATTAAATATCAAAAAAGCTTATCCGGGCGCCTTGCTTGTCTTTATTAAAGCCCCATCGGAGGAAGTTTTACAGAAACGTCTGGCCCATCGTGGGACGGAATCTGAAGAAGAAAAAGCCAAACGGCTGGCCCAGGTCAAGGTGGAAGAAAAATACGAGAAGCATTACGACCATGTTTTGGTGAACAATGACCTCCAAGCCACTTACGAAGAACTTGAAAAGATCATCAAACTGCATCATCATGAGTTATAAATGCTCCAATGCGATGACATTATTCAGAAAATCAAGGCCTATAATCCCCATGCCAATACAAGCCTTATCACCAAGGCTTATGAGTTTTGCAAAAAAGCTCACGAAGGCCAAATGCGGTTGTCCGGTCAGCCCTTTTTCATCCATCCCCTTGAAGTAGCCAATACCTTGGCTGAAATGCAGTTGGATATTGATTCCATTGCCGCAGGCATTTTGCATGACACCATTGAAGACACCCAAGCCACCAAAGAACAAATAAAAGCCCTTTTTGGGAATAATATTGCCGAGCTTGTGGATGGTGTGACTAAACTTTCAAAGCTGCAATTCAACACAAAAGAGGAACGTCAGGCCGAAAATTTCAGGAAAATGATTCTGGCCATGTCCAAGGATATCCGGGTCATCATCATCAAGCTGGCCGACCGGCTTCATAATTTGCGAACCCTTCAATTCATGCCCGAGGAAAAGCAGATGTCCATTGCCCAGGAAACCATGGATATCTATGCCCCACTGGCCAACAGGTTTGGTATCCAATGGATGAAGGTGCAACTTGAAGATTTAAGCTTTCGGTTTTTAAACACGGAAACCTATAAGCAGATCGAAAAGAAGATGGAACGGTTGAAGGCCAACCGCGAAGAATACATTGAAAGGGTCTCCAAGACCGTCAACGATTGCCTTAAATACAATATCAAGGATTACAATATTTCAGGACGGATGAAACATATCTACAGCGTGTACCGCAAGATGGAACGGCAGAATATCAGCTTTGATCAGGTGCACGATCTGATTGCCTTCCGCATTTTAACAAATTCCCTTGAAGAGTGTTACGAAGCCCTTGGACTTATCCATAGTTTATGGAAACCTGTCCCCGGCCGCTTCAAAGATTATATCGCCATGCCCAAGGCCAATAATTATCAATCGCTGCACACGACTGTCATCTGCCTTGAAGGGGAACGGGTTGAATTCCAGATTCGCACCTACAAAATGCATGAAATTGCCGATAAGGGGATTGCCGCCCACTGGAAATACAAGGAAAACGGACAGCTTGATATCAGTACCGAAGCCACTTTTCAGTGGTTGCGCGAGCTTCTCGAATGGCAGAAGGAAGTCAAAGATTCCTACGAATTCATGGACACGGTGAAGCAGGATCTTTTTGCCAGTGAGATTTATGTTTTTACCCCCAAGGGGGATGTGCGGGCACTCCCTTATGGCTCGAGCCCGATTGACTTTGCCTATGCCATTCATAGCGATGTGGGAAACCATTGCGCCGGGGCACGCATCAATCAAAAACTGGTTCCGCTCAATTACAAATTAAAAAACGGGGATGAAGTTGAAATTATCACCAGCGCTCATCGTTTTCCCTCCAAAGACTGGTTGAACATGGTGACCTCTTCGCGCGCGCGGGCCCGTATTCGCCAGTATCTCAAGGTAGAACAAAGTAAAAAGAGTTTCACCATCGGAAAGAGCATTTTTGAGGATGAATGTTCCAAACATCATCTGGTTCCCGCCGATATTTTAAAAAGCCCGGCCTTAAACGATTATCTTGTGCGCAAAGGGGTGATGCCCAATGAAGAAAGTTTTTACTCGGCCGTTGGCTACGGAAAAATTTCGGTGCCTGTGATGTTGGGGCATATCAACCCCGAACAATCAAAGGAATCTCCCGCGGAGGAAGAGGGTCTTATTCGGCGTATTTTCAAAAAAGTTTCAAAGCAGACAAAGAATCTGGTTTTGGTGGGGGGGCTTGATGAAGTCTTGGTGACTTTTGGGAAATGCTGTTTGCCCATTCCGGGGGATTCCATTGTGGGTTTCATTACCCGGGGAAGAGGGGTGACGGTCCATCGTGTTGAATGTCCCAAGGGCCATTCGATTGATCCGGAACGAAGAGTGAGTGCCTCATGGAATAAAAATGTCGAGCAAGACCGTGTGGTCAAATTAAAAATTGCCTGTCTGAATCGTACGGGGATGCTGGCAGCCGTGGCCCAGGCTATTTCAGAAAAAAAAATCAATATTACAAAAGCAGTAGTTCAAACCACCCGTGATGAAAAAGCTTTGATCTATTTAAACGTCACTTTAAAGCACATCAAAGAACTGCATGCCTTGATGAAGGCGGTACAAAAATTGAAAGGGATTATTTCGATCGAGCGTGAAATGGGATAGAGGAGCCGGGTCCCTGGGGTGGCTGAGCGGAGTCGAAGGGCGGTCCCTGAGCGGAGTCGAAGGGATGATTACGCTGCCTTTTTGGCAGGGGCTCGGTGAATAGCTTTAATGGCCAGCCCAGAGCGAATACAACGGGTACAGGCCCGAACGCGCTTTACGGTGGCACCCAACATCACTTTGACGGTTTTTAAATTAGGAAACGATCTCTTTACCGTTTTATTGTTGGCATGGGAAACATTGTTTCCCATCAACGGTGTTTTGTTGCAGTAATAACATGCGCGCGCCATAGAAGCCTCCGTAAGTTTAAGGAAGCGAGTTTATATATGCTTCGACTTTTGAATGCAACCAAAAAATCGCGTAAATCCGACCATTTAAGGCTAGGAGAGGAAGGGGAGAAAATAGCCAAAAACTTTCTTTATTCAAAGGGGTATCAAATCATTGAACAAAATTACGGGGGGAAGGGTGGGGAGGTTGATCTTATTGCCATCAAAGGCCGCGAGCTTCATTTTATTGAGGTGAAATCAAGACGCTCGACTCAGGCAGGTTCTCCTGAGGAAGCGGTACACTACCATAAAAGGCGCCTCTTATCCCGTCAGGCTGTTCGCTATGCCATGACCCACGAAGAATACGAAAACTATGAAAAGCTTTTTTCTGTGGTGAGTATTTCCTGGATTGATGGAAAGCCTTCCATCGAATTTTTTCCAAATGCTTTTGAGTTGGAAGGTGATTATTACTAGTGTAAGGTTTTTTTATGGATCCATTCATTCTTCACGGACTTAATCTTGATTTGGTGCCTTTACAACCCTGTCATATCGACACATTTCTAACTTGGTATTACGATTTTCGATACAGGGCTTTTTTCAGGGATAATTCTGGTTATCCTTTTTCAAAACAAAAACCGGAAGAGTTTGAAAATTTCATTCGAAATAGCCCCACGCATTATGTCGTGAGTATTTTAAAAGAAACGCGGGAGCCGGTAGCGCTTTTGAGCCATGGTGTGTTGCGGGCCCGTTCCGGTGTCTTTCGGTGGGGGTATATGGTGGACGGGTCGCATGCGGGCAAAAGGCATGCCTTGGAGTCGGCCGTGCTTCATGCAATTGTTCTTTTTGAATTACTTCATTGTCAAAAGCTGGTGGCTGAAATCATCAAAGGAGATGTCCGTGTTGCAAAACTGGCACGCATTGCCGGGTTTCAAAAAGAAGCCCTTTTAAAAAATGAAACTCAAGTGGACGGCAAATTGATTGATGAGTATCGTTATGCCTTGTTTAGAAATGTGTTCCATAAGAAATATAAAAAAGAAATAGCCCAAATCAAAAAAGCCAACCCGCATATTTTTGCCCCTGTGTAGAGCGATTCAGGGGTCGCCCCTACCAGTCACCACGTGTAGGGGCGGTTCGCGAACCGCCCTTACAATTCTAAAAAAATAATATTTTGTTCTTGATGCGTATTTAAAGCCTTCCCCAATAACCTTCAAGCCAGAGAGAACATTTTTTTTGTTCGATTTGCAAAGGGTTCTTAAGTGGGTGCTTAGGGGGATGCCCGGATGATTCAAAAAAATTTCATGGGCAAAAGATTAAACCAAAACATTGAGGATGCCAAATTGCTATTTAAACAGGAGGTTTTTGGCTTTTCTACCGTTCAAAAAAATTGGTGAAATCGAAAGCACCTTTTTGGGCTATTTGCCGATAATAAAGGACGCGTTGGTATGGGTTTCGATATTGAGACAATGAAAACTGGAGAAACAAAATGACACAAGCAACTGGCGTATGCCCCCTTCCCAAATACACCTGGAGATGCCGGGATGATAAATGCAATGTGAGTGATGATTTAGGGCATTTCCCCGATATTTCAATCGCCCCCGAAGAATTTGATGATTTTAATAAAGACGCCTCCTCCATGCCCGAATTTTCTTCATGTGATGGAGGGGAAGTAAGACTTTTCAATATGGCTTTGAATATGAACAGCTTTAAGCTGGTTAGCATGTCCGTCAGAGAAATTGAAAGCAGCATTAAAACTTTGTTTGACGAAGCCTTTGAATATAAAGGTCCGCCTGAATTAAGCATGCCGGTCAAAAATGAAGCCGCTGCTAAAAAGCTGGACTGGATCCAAACATTCATTAACCGGGCTCTGGGAACAGATCCTGCGTCTCCAAAATTAACAGAAATCCTGGCTAACAAGAATATCACCCTCTATTTAACCCTTGCTAATCCCAAGGTAACTCCCGAGGATCGGGCTTATACCTACGCCCTACTCACGGAAAAAAATCCCGCCAAGTTAAAGGGGATAGAAGCGGTCTCTACAAGGCGCTTATTAGTGGAGGCACTCCAAAATCCTGAAGTTGTTTATAATCTGGAGAGTCCTTATTCTGTTTCTTCTAATATAGCCTATGCTCTTTTGCTTAAGGTAAAAGGACTTGCATGGCTCGAGGAGCATTTAAAAAAATATTATTCAGAATCTGTGAGCCAAGAGATTTTTAAAACTCATGGTCTTGAAGGTAAATGTCAAGAGGCCATGAAGATGGCCCCGGATCAAATTTTTATCCGTTTTTTTGAGATTCAAATATTGATTACAAATGGGCAATTAAATCCTGCTGAAATAAAATCGGCAGCGCAGGAGCTCGTTTGTTTAGCTGATGTGGCGGCCAGAAAAAAACTGCCTTTGACCACTTCTTTTTACAAAGCTTATTTAGCTCGATTAACCACTGATTTTGGAGACCCGAAAACGGCTGAATATGCTTTTTCTGCAGCGTTATCTCGTGCAGATGGTTACCGTGTGAATGATGCAAGAACAGGGGCTTTTTTTCAAAACCTTCATGCCCACGCGTTTAAGATATTTCACTCTTTGGATCCCAAGGATCGTTTTTCTAATGGAGTCATGAATATGTTAGATGCTTGGACGGGCTATCTTTTTAATTCAGGGCTCAGTGGAGGAAATTTGGATGCAATGTTTGAGGATCAAGATGATCTTTTGAAAACAGGTGCCCACCCGCCCATACAAATTACAGACTTGGAGTCGTTGAATACTTTAAAAGATGGAGATGTGGCTGTGGTTAGTGGCGCGAGTCTGTCTGCATTGATTCCCAACTTAGATGTTTCTGGGGAAGTAAAAGCTTCCATGGGAGACCAAAAATTTACTTATCAAAATCTTGTGCGAGATAATTTGCAGACGGTTCATGTGGGTTCTGCAAATGATCCTGCTTTAAGTCAACATCAGGCTGCAGGAAGGGCGTTCGGAATTTTACGAACCACCTTAGTGGCTCATCCCAAAGATAGGAAATATTCTTGGGAGTTTTATAAAACCTTAGTCCATGAAGCTGCCCATAATTATTTCTTTAGACACCATTTCAATTACAAGGATGCATCCCGCCAGGCTTCATTAACCATGAACGAAAGGTTTGCTTATGCAGTGGATCTTGAATTTCTAAAGTCTTATAAGGAAAAAAATGGGGCGACCCTATCGGCTGATGAAAGAAAGGCATTGGAAGCTTCCATTGAGAATTCTTCAGAAAGAGTTCGCAGGGCCAATCGTATTTTAGGTCTTGATTGCACGGATTACAAACCCGTTTTATGGAAGGAAAATCTTGATGGCTTGAAAAATGATTATAGCTTCCAGCCCGGCCAACCAGTTGAGCTTTATACATCTCCTTCTGACCCAAGAGCGGATGCTCTCGTTAATAAACTGGATCCTATGCAAAAAGAAAAAGTTTTCAGAAAAGCAATCGCCGATACAGTGAAAGCTTATTTATTTCAGATGCAACAAGCATCTCCCACTCAGGAAGCAACGGATGCAATGGCTGGTCGCATTTTTAAAATTACGGATGAGTTGGACAAGCTGGGCTCTGCAGAAATTTCCAAGACCTATTTGATTGATGAAGACTTACGCTGGTATTTCAGCTCTATGGGAACCACGCTGACAACGACAGGAGCTCAATGGCAAAAACATAAAAATCTTACCATAGCCAACTCCATAAAGAATGAAGAGTTTTTGCGAATGGCAAGGAAATGGGCACAAGCCCGCTTTGTAACGCGTGCCCCAAACACAGATCCTTCAAAAGAAAACGATATTACTCAATTTGTTAGCGATATGACTTTGGATGTTATGCCCCCAAAGACGTACCCGGCCAATCATCCCCTGGTGGCCCTTGTAAAAGTCCAACTAAAACATTATCCGTTGGCAGAACAACAAAGCTACACCAATGAAGAGTTATTTCATTCTTTGTACGACGAAGCTATCAAAGAATATGAAATGAACGGCCATATGTGCGAAGTGCCGTGATGAACTACAACACCACTGTTTTACGATATTTCTGAAATACTTTCTTAAGTATCAATCAATAACCAAATGAGCTGCTGTTTCTTTCATCCATCGATCCCTGGTTAGGATCTTTGTTGATGTAGCCAGGGCATGAGCGAGAATCACTCGATCAAAAGGATCTCGATTGCTTGTAAGTTTTAAAGAATGGAGAAGAATCCCTTCATCAAAGGAGGCAATACTAAAATTATCCTGATTTTTTAAGGCGATCAAAAAATCTCCCATCTCTAACTTCACTCTTCCTATTTCCGTGAGATATTGGACTTCCAACAAACTCATGGAAGGTACCAGGAATTGATTGGTCTCTTTTTTGAAGATGATTTTCTGTTTCTGGCTCAGCCGGGAGGGCTCAACAAAACGCCAGATCAGGACATGGGTGTCGATGATATAGTTCATTGGATGCCCATGTAGGTGAGAAGGTCTTTTTCACTTTTTTCGTCAAGTTGTCCCACTTTTCCTTCGATGAGGGGGGTAAGTTTTATCGGTCCCTTTTTCTTTTTCTTTTTAAGGTTCAGATAGGCCTGATACGAGACAATGACATTGTTCCCCTTTTTATAGAGGACCTTTGTAGGCATTGCGTGGGAGCTCTGTTCCAGGATTTGGAAGAGGTTTTTCCGAAGGGCTGTTGCGGTAATCTCTTTCATGCGTACAGTATAAAGTGTACATCTTAGAAATCAAGAATTATTTTAAATGCTATATGATGCATCACTTACAGCACCACCGTCTCACGATACTCCCCAAACACGGCGCGAAGGGCGTTTGATATTTCGCCCAGGCTGGCCATGCATTTTACGGCATTTAGGATGTGGGGCACGAGATTGTCTTTCCCTTTTGCTGCTTTTTGAAGAGATTCCAGCGCTTGTTTTACGGTTAAATTGTCTCGGCTGGTTTTAAGTTTTTTGAGCTTGTTGACTTGCTTTATTTCAAGCTCGGGTTTTACTTTGAGTAAATCCTGTTTTAAGGGATCGTTGGTTTGAAATTGATTCACGCCAACAATAATCAAATCTTTATTCTCACATTTCTTTTGATATTCAAATGCGGAGTTTTGGATGGCCAATTGTTGAAACCCTTTTTCGATGGCCTTGACCGAACCGCCCATCTCATCAATTTGTTGGATCAACTTCAGGGCTTCTTCTTCAATTTTATCCGTTAAATTTTCTACAAAATAAGAGCCGGCCAAAGGATCGATTGTATCGGTGACGCCTGTTTCATAAGCGAGCACCTGTTGAGTACGAAGGGCCAACATCGCGGACTCATGCGTAGGTAATGCTAAAGCCTCATCGCGCGAATTGGTGTGTAAACTTTGTGTACCACCAAGTACGGCGGCTAGAGCTTGGTAGGCTACACGTACGACGTTGTTGTCAATTTGTTGGGCCATAAGGGAACAGCCCGCTGTTTGGGTGTGAAAGCGAAGCTGGCATGAACGGTCATCGGCCTTGAAGCGTTTTTTCATCAGCTTGGCCCAAAGCCTACGTGCGGCACGAAACTTGGCCACTTCTTCAAATAAATAATTATGAGCATTAAAAAAGAAGGAAAGCCGTGGGGCGAAATCGTCCACTTTCAAGCCGGCATTAAGGGCGGCTTGCACATAGGCCAAGCCATTGGCCAAAGTAAAGGCGATTTCCTGAACTGCGGTCGAGCCTGCTTCACGAATGTGATAACCGGAAATGGAAATGGTGTTCCATTTGGGTACATGGTCTTTGCAAAAGGCAAACACATCCGTAATGATGCGCATGGACGGGGCAGGGGGATAAACATAAGTGCCGCGCGCAATGTATTCTTTTAAAATATCGTTTTGAATGGTGCCTGAAAGTTTTGTAGAAGGAATTCCGTTTTTTTCTGCCACCGCGATGTAAAGGGCCAGCAAGGTGGAGGCGGTTGCATTAATGGTCATGGATGTTGAAACCTGTGAAAGATCAATGCCGTTAAAAAGCGTTTCCATGTCTTCCAAACTATCAATGGCCACTCCTGTTTTTCCCACTTCACCTTTTGAGCGCACATCATCTGAATCAAGACCCATCTGTGTGGGAAGGTCAAAAGCCACCGATAGCCCGGTGCCTCCATGGGCGATCAGATCACGATAACGTTTGTTTGATTCCTTTGCCGTACCAAAGCCGGCATATTGGCGCATGGTCCAAAAACGCCCGCGGTACATGTTGGGTTGAACCCCGCGCGTAAAGGGAAATTGGCCGGGATACCCAAGGTTTTCATTGTAATTGGCGTCACTTTTTTGAGGGAGATAGAGTTCTTTAACTTCAAGATCAGACAGCGTCTGGAATTGTTTGCGGGTTTGTTCCGGAATTTTTTTTGGGTTTTTAGGTGCCATGAGTGCGGCACTCTATAACTTTAAACCAAAAACGAGTCAAATAACTGTTACCAGTAACGTTCAACGTGAACGGTGCCCGGCTCTGTGTTTTTGTGCTCTTTGAAACCATCTTGCCCCATGAGCGGGATGATCGAATCGATCATGCCAGGAGAACCGCAAAGAAAGACATGGGTGTTTTCAGGCGTGGGTTTGAAGCCCCAGGCTTTTTCCAAAACCCGGTCGGACCATAATCTTTGGACATGCCCCACGGGGCCCTTCCAGGGAATGGGGTCTTCATGGGGCCTGCTGATCATGGGGAAATAATTGAAGCGGGAACACGAACGTTCCATCAAAACGCATTCGGACCGATAGCCCAGATCCTGACTTATTCTGACACCATGAAACAGGGCAAAACGGCGTTGATTGTTTTGATAAAGAAAAGTTTGCAGCATGCTATTGAAAGGCGCTATTCCTGTACCGGTGGCCACTAATACGATGTTTTTGTCGGCAGGGATATCATCCATATAAAAATGCCCTGAAATTTTTGGGGACATATAAATTTCAGAGCCGACTTTGAGATTCCAAAGTCTAGGAGTGAGAACCCCGTCTTTAACCATCGTGATGTAAAATTCGATGGTATCGCGATTTTTGGGTGACGAGGCGATTGAGTAAGCTCTTTGGATAAACTTGTCGGGATCGACGGTTTTTTTGTCCGGAAGCCCCAAGGCATGGCGCGTTGTAGAACCCGGCAATCCCAATATGGCAAATTGCCCTGGTTTAAAGGTCGGAAATTCCCAGCCCATGGGGACAACTCTAAAAATAGAGACCTCAGGGCCATAATCGATTCGTTCACTTATTTTTGAGTTAAATTCGGGTTTAGCCATAAATTTGATCCCTCCTGGGAGCGCTTGAGCCAATCATAATATAGGCATGCCGACCATGAGCAAAGTCATCTTTTAAAAAAATTTTTATCTTGAAAAAAGAAAGAACTTGGAGCAACTTCAGCCGCCATGAAAATCTTTATTCCAAAAGAAACAACTCCAGGTGAAAACCGGATATCCATGATCCCTGCTTTGGCAGACAAACTTGTCAAGCTGGGGGCAAGCCTAGAAATCGAATCTTCATTGGGAACCCATCTGGGTTTTTCGGATGAAGCTTATACCAAGGTCGGTTGTAGCTTAAGTAAAAATCGTCAAGAGAGTTTATCGCAGGCCGATATGGTGTGCCGCTTAAGAAAGCCGGCTGTTGAAGAAGTAAGCTCCCTTAAAAAAGGCGCCATCCATGTAAGTTACCTTGACCCCTTTAATGAAAAGACTCTTGTGGGAGCACTTGCCAGTCAAGGCGTTTCGGCCATCAGCATGGAAATGATTCCTCGCAGCACTCGCGCACAAAAAATGGATAGCTTAAGTTCCCAAGCTTCTTTGGGAGGATATGTGGCCGTTATTGTAGCCGCCCAACGCTTGCCAAAAATATTCCCGATGATGATGACCCCCGCGGGCACCTTGGCACCTGCCAAGGTATTTATCATTGGGGCCGGTGTTGCCGGGCTGCAAGCCATTGCCACAGCCAAAAGAATGGGGGCTCGGGTTGAAGCCTTCGACACGCGCCCTGTTGTTGAAGAACAGGTCAAATCTTTAGGTGGTCAATTTGTGAAAATTGATTTGGGTGAAACGGGTCAGACGGCCCAAGGGTACGCCAAAGAATTAACCCCCGAACAGTTGGCCAAGCAAAAAGAGGGGATGAAGAAACACTGCTCGCAAGCCGATGTTGTTATTACAACGGCTCAAATTTTTGGCAGAAAAGCTCCTGTATTGATTACCACAGACATGATCCAGGCCATGAAGCCCGGAAGTGTTGTCATTGACATGGCTGTTGAAACAGGGGGCAATGTTGAGGGCTCTGTCAAAGGAGAAGAAGTTGATGTGGGCGGAGTAAAAATTGTCGGTATTGCCAATTTGCCCGGATTGGTGGCCCAGGATGCCAGCAAAATGTATGCAAGCAATCTCTATAACCTCATTCAGGAATTTTGGGACAAGACCAACAAAAAATTTCAACTTAATCTGAGTGACGACATTTTAAAGAGTTGTGTTGTCTGTCACGAAGGAAAAGTTTTATTTGGTTAAGTGAATCTCTTCCGGCGTGGGATACTTCCCCGGAGATTCACCAAGCCCGAAGGGCGTTGAGGGGGAAGGTTCCAGCGGCTTTGCCGTTGGAAGGGGGCGACGCAAGCCCCCTAAAATCGAAAGGGGAATAATTTATGGATCCTTTTTTAATTATCAGTCTGGCCTATGTTTTCATGCTTTCAATCTTTTTGGGTTATGAACTGGTTTCAAAAGTTCCTGCACTGCTTCACACCCCTCTGATGTCGGCAACCAATGCCATATCGGGTATCTCGCTGGTTGCTTCCCTTGTGGCTGCGGGTGGTAAATATGGAACCTTAAGCTCCATTTTGGGGTCTATTGCAGTCATGTGTGCCACTATCAACGTGGTGGGTGGTTTTTTAATCACGGACCGTATGCTTAAAATGTTTCGTAAGAAAGAAGGAAAAGCAAAATGATTTATATTGTATATATCTCTTATATTATTGCGTCTCTTTGTTTCATCCTTGGGCTTAAAGGGTTGGGGAAACCCAACACGGCACGAAGGGGGATTAACCTGGCCGCCGTTGGTATGTTGGTGGCCGTTGTGGGGACCCTTCTCCATCAGGATATTATTCGCTACGAATGGATTATCGCCGGACTGATTGTGGGAACTGTGATTGGTATCCCCATGGGTCTTTGGATTCCCATGACAAAAATGCCGGAACGAATTGCCCTTTCCCACTCTTTTGGTGGTTTGGCGGTGGCCATTGTGGGTATTGTTGAATACATACGTCACTCTGTTCCAGGGATGCATATCAGTCCTTTTTCGATGGGAGCCGTGGGGTTTGAGGTTTTGTTGGGGTCTCTTACTTTTACTGGAAGTCTTATGGCTTTTGGTAAGCTTCAGGGTTTCTTGCCGGGCAAACCCCAGACTTTTAAATCTCAAAATCAGCTTAATTTATTGGCTATGGCAGTAGGAGTCGTGTTGGTGGTTTTGCTAATTATCAATCCACACCAGCCCCACATATTTTATACCGTGCTCGCTTTAGGATTTGTTTTGGGTGTTTCATTGGTTCTTCCGATTGGCGGAGCTGATATGCCCGTCGTGATTTGTCTTCTTAATTCTTATGCAGGGCTTGCGGCCTCCTTTTCGGGGTTTGCCTTGGGAAACACCGTTCTTATCATTTGCGGCGCTCTTGATGGCGGATCCGGTTTTATTCTGGCGATGCTGATGAGTAAGGCCATGAATCGTTCCTTTAGAAACGTCATATTTGGAGCCTTTGGTGGCGAGGTGGCCGCTCCAACAGGGGATCAAAAAGGAGTCGTTGTTGAAATGAGTGTTGAGGAAGCCGCTGAGGTTTTAAAAGCGGCATCCAAAGTCATTGTTGTTCCTGGTTATGGTCTGGCTGTGGCCCAGGCTCAGCATGCCGTTCGAGAGATGGGTGAAATCCTGGAAAATAATGGAACGGAAATCAAATATGTCATTCACCCTGTGGCCGGACGCATGCCGGGGCATATGAACGTTCTACTTGCCGAAGCCAATGTCCCCTATGATTCCCTTGTTGAACCCGAAGATGTTAACCCGAACATGGAAAATGTGGACGTCGCCATTGTCATTGGTGCCAATGACGTGGTGAATCCGTCAGCCAAAACAGACAAGAGCAGCCCCATTTACGGAATGCCCATCATCGAGGTTGATCGCGCCAAAACGGTTTTTGTGCTTAAGCGCTCCATGGCCTCCGGGTTTTCGGGCATTGATAATCCTCTTTTTTACTGCCCCAATACACGGATGGTTTTTGGTGATGCCAAAAACACGGTTCAGGCTCTTCTGTCCCATCTTAAAAGCAGCTGATCCAATCTGTTTAAGTTGGCTGCCATTTTCGACAGAAAAGTTTTTGTTATTGCTTATTTTAAAAGCTTTGGTAAATCCGCTTTATGAATATAAAGCAGATATCCGTTAAAGAATTAAAAAATAAAATCGATAACAAGGAAAACTTCAAGCTTGTTGATTGTCGCGAGAAGACAGAATATGATTTGTGCCGCATTGAAGGTTCCACTTTTATTCCGCTCTCCGAATTTTCTACTTGTATAGCAGCTCAAAATTCTCCCCTACATCCCGATGACGAAATTGTCATTCATTGCCACCATGGGGGTCGGTCGATGAAGGCCTGCCAGTATTTGACGAGTCTTGGCTATAAAAATGTCACCAATCTGAGTGGTGGAATTCATGACTGGTCGGTCGAGATTGATCCGAGTGTAAAGCAATATTAAATCGTTTAATGGGTCCTATGGGACCAATAGGACCTATGAAATATAAAGGCACCAAAGATTACATTGCCTCCCAAGACTTAACCGACGTTGTCAACGTTTCTTTGGCCATTGGGCGTCCTTTGCTCATCAAAGGGGAGCCGGGCACGGGGAAAACAGTTCTGGCCTCTTCAGTGGCCCAGGCCATTGGGCGTCCGTTGTTGACATGGAACGTGAAGTCCACGACCAAGGCCCAGGAGGGTTTGTATAATTACGACACCGTCCAGCGTTTAAACGATAGCCGCTTTGGGGAAGGCAATGTCCGCGACATCAAGCGTTACATCAAATTAGGAAAAATGGGAGAGGCTTTTACATCTTCTGAACCCGTTGTTTTGCTTATTGACGAAGTTGACAAGGCTGATCTTGAATTCCCCAACGATCTCCTAACTGAACTGGATGAAATGCGTTTTTCCATTCCGGAAACAGGGGAAGAAATCAAGGCCAGGCATTGCCCCTTGGTGGTGATTACCTCCAATTCCGAAAAAGAATTGCCGGATGCTTTCCTTCGCCGATGCGTGTTTTATTATATTGAATTCCCCGATATCGAAATGATGAAGCAGATTGTAAAAGTGCACTTTCCCGATATCGAAAAAACCCTTCTTGAAAATGCCCTGCGCCGTTTTTATCAAATACGCGCCCAAACTCACTTAAGAAAACCTCCTTCCACTTCTGAACTGATTGACTGGCTGCATGCTCTTATGGCCATGGGAGTTGGTGCCCAGGACTTGCTCAAAGACATCCCATTGCTTGGTTGCCTCATTAAAAAAGATGAGGATATGAAAATCCGCGTGTAGGGGCGCTGCTTGCTGCGCCCAGGGCCCTATTTCAATGAAGGGCGCAGCAAGCAGCGCCCCTACGGAAGAAGCATGTTACTTCCCTTTTTCTATACTCTTCGCGCCTTTAAAATTCCCGTGGGGATCAATGAATGGCTCACCCTTATGGAGACCATTGCCCAGGATTTAAATGATTTCTCCCTCGACAAATTTTATTATCTGGCCCGGGCCATCTTGGTGAAGTCGGAAGCCTTGTTTGATGCCTACGATGAGGCTTTTCTTGTTTGTTTCAAGGGAAGGGAAGGGGATTTTAAGGCTAAAGATGAGTTGCTTAAGTGGTTGGACAAAATGGTGGAAGGAAAACGGCCTGCCATGCCCAATATTCCCCCATTGACTTTGGATGAACTAAGAAAAAATTTTTTGGAACGCATGCGCCAGCAGATGGAAGAACACCATGGGGGGAGCCACTGGATTGGCACGGGGGGCACTTCGCCCTTTGGACATTCAGGAACTCACCCTTCAGGCATCCGTTTGGGTGGGCCCGGTGGGGGGCGCATGGCGGTCAAAGTGGCCGAAGAAAGGCGCTTTGCCAATTATCGCCATGATCGAACCCTTGATGTGCGCCAGTTTAAGGTGGCCCTGAAACGATTGAAAAAACTGGAGAGGGAAGGGCCGACTGATTTTTTGTCGATTGAAAAGTCTGTTGAAAAAACGGCCAAAAACGCAGGAGAAATTGAACTCGTTTTCGAAGCGGACAAAAAAAATCAGACAGAACTTTTGCTTTTGATGGATGTGGGAGGAAGCATGGATCCTTATATCCAACTCATGGAGGCCCTTTTTTCAGCGGCCCATGCTTCAAAGCATTTCAAGGCTTTTCATCATTTTTATTTTCATAACTGCATTTATGGAAAAGTGTTTACAAACATTCATCGGAATGAGTCGGTTCCCACCAATGATTTGTTTAAAAAATTCAGGAAAAGTTTCCGGTTGATTATTGTGGGGGATGCTTGCATGAACCCCTATGAACTTTTTTCGCCGGGGGGTTCCATTGATTATTGGGAAAACAACCCATCTGCCGGTTTGGAATGGCTGATCAAATTAAAAACACATTTTAGCCATTCGATATGGCTTAATCCCGAACCCAAAGCCTATTGGGATCATGTCACGATAAAATCTGTCTCCAAGGTTTTTCCCATGTATCCATTAACGCTCGATGGATTAAGTGAAGCCACCGATGATTTAAGACGGGAAAAGGTGCAGACAGCGCCCTCGTCTCTATGACCCTATGCATCGTCAAAACTTATTAGATTTGCTACAGACTTATTCTCCCCAAGATTCCCAAGATGAATTGATAAAAAACAATTTTATTCACTTTGTAAGAGAAAATCCCCTCTGCTTTGAGCGTTCTTTAACGAAGGGGCATGTGACAGGCTCGACCTGGCTTCTTCATCCAACAGAAGATAAGGTTCTCCTTCATTTCCATAAGAAACTGCAGAAATGGATGCAATGTGGGGGGCATGCCGATGGTGACCCCATCATTTTGAATGTGGCCGTGCGAGAGGCAGAAGAAGAATCTGGCATTTCGGGTGTTTATCCTGTAGAAAACGGCATCTTTGATATTGATGTTCACCTTATTCCCAAAAGGGACCATGAGCCGGAACATCTTCATTATGATGCCCGGTTTTTATTGCGTGCGCCCCATGAAAACTTTTTGTGTAGCGCTGAATCGGAAAAATTACAATGGTTCACTTTTGAAGAACTCAAAAGATTGAATGTGGAAGAATCGGTTTTAAGAATGGCCAGAAAATGGTTTATGGGAAAAGGTAATGAGTCATAAAAGAAAGCGCCCCATCACCTTCTCACCATGATCCATGTCAACATGCAAACACTGAAACAATTTCAAAACAAGGTATCGGAAAATCTTTATACGACTGATAAAGGTTTTCAAAAACAGTTAAAATATGTTGTGGGTGAGAAAGAAGCGGCGCGGTTGGGTGAAGTTCTCAACAACTGGGAAAAAAATCTTCCAGCGTGGAATCTTTTGGCCGATGAAGCGGCCCGCCCTGAAAAACTTCCCCGCATCGAAAAATACGATCGGGTTGGCAACCGCGTTGAAAAAATTGTTCTTCCCATGGAAACCCGCACGATTCGCAGGCAGGTGGTTGAAAAGGGGTTGTGGACCAGCCCCACAGAAGTTGAAAAGTTTTCCAAAATTTATCTCTTGGCCCAATTGGGAGAGTCCGGCGTTACCTGTCCTTTGGCTTGTACCGATGGGCTGATTCGTGTGTTGAAGGCCTTGGCTCCCGATTTCGTGAAGAAAAAATACCTCCCCCTCCTTGAGTCAGAGCAATTTCCCTTGGCAGGGGCCCAGTTTATCACCGAACAAAATGGCGGATCGGACGTGGGCGCCATTGAAGGCCGAGCCGTTCAAAACACGGATGGCACTTGGGGAGTGTTTGCTGAGAAATGGTATTGTTCAGCCACCGATGAGTTTTTTCTTGTTTTGGCAAGGCCTGAAGGGGCCCCTGCCGGCACGGAAGGATTGGCCATTTTCTTTATCCCGCGCGTGATTGAATCGGAAGGTAAGCTTGTTCCGAATTCACTTTCCATCAAGCGTTTAAAAGATAAATTGGGAACCCAGTCCCTCCCCACCGCTGAAATTGATTTTGAAGGTTCCAAAGCATTTCTTATAGGAAAAAAAGAAGAAGGTTTTCACAATCTGATGAATTACATTTTAAATGTGTCGCGTGTGCATAATGCCGCCAATAGCTTGGCCATTCATCGCAGAGCTTTTGCAGAAGCCAGAAATTATGCGGCTCAACGGATGGCTTTTGGGAATACATTGGATCAATTTCCCCTCATTCAGGAAACCCTTGTCTCCATCCTCACCAAACTTGAATCTCGCCGCCTTCTTTCAATCAAGCTATGGAAGCTGTTGGACGAAAATGGTTTCTTGCCGGAAGACAATGAGCAACGTTTCTGGCAACGTTTTTTGATCAATCTTTTAAAATACCGAACGGCTTTTGAACTCACTGAAAATGTGAAAGAGGCCATCATTGTTTTGGGGGCTAACGGAATTATTCAAGACTTTAGCATTCTACCCCGGATTTTGCGTGACAGTTTGATTGTGGAAACATGGGAAGGGCCGCACAATATTCTTTGTCTTCAAATCATGCGCGATTCGGCCCGTTTTGATTTCTGGGGACGCCTCTTTAAGGAAGTGAAAGGATATCTTGAATCGTGGCCCAAAACCCAGGCTCCTCAAACCCGTACTTTGTATGAAAAAGCTTTGAGTCAGCTTCAAGAGAGGGTTGGTGGTTTGAAGAGGGAGGATATTCCTGCCCTGGCACGCAAAATTGTGGATCGTGTGAGTGATTTATTGGAAGTTGGCGAGCTGATGACGCAGGGCCAGATTTTCCAAGCATCTTGGCTGGCCTTTAAAATGTGGGGAGACCCGCTGGAATTTGATAATCCCGCAAGAAAGATTTTGCCGCAGGTCGCCCTTGATTTGATTGAGGAAAAAGAAGTCAAAATAGATCCGAAAAATTTATAGGAAAAAATATTTTGAGATTGGAAATAAGAAGTGGGCTAAGTGATGAAAAGGTAGGAAACGCTTGACTAAAACAACCCTCCTGTTTACAAACTCGATCTCTTGATTCTGCATTTTTTTAGTTTGATCCGTTTTTTTATTTCGGCCCCAAGGGGCTAAAGTTTGAGTCGAAGGATCAATCAAGAGCAAACAAAAGGTTTTATCGTGAAAGACAAAATCGAAATTCTCAAAGAAAAAGAAGCCTTGGCCTTGGTCGGTGGGGGCGAAGACCGTATTGCCAAACAGCACAAGGAAGGCAAAAAAACGGCTCGTGAGCGTGTTGAATTGCTTCTTGATCCGAATACTTTTGTTGAAACCGACCGTTTCATGACTCATCGGTGTTCTGACTTTGGTATGGAAGAAAATAAAATATTGGGCGATGGTGTTGTTACCGGTTACGGCAAAATCGATGGACGGTTGGTTTATGTCTTTGCCCAGGATTTTACAGTGTATGGTGGTTCGTTGGGTGAGGCTTTTGCCAAGAAAATCTGCAAGGTAATGGATTTGGCGGCCAAAACGGGGGCTCCCGTCATTGGTTTGAATGATTCCGGAGGGGCTCGTATTCAGGAAGGTGTGATGAGTTTGGCGGGATATGCCGACATCTTTTTACGCAATGTTTTGCAGAGTGGCGTTATCCCCCAAATTTCGCTGATCATGGGCCCATGTGCAGGCGGAGCGGTTTATTCCCCGGCCATGACTGATTTCATTTTAATGGTCAAAAATACCTCGCACATGTTTATTACCGGACCCGATGTCATAAAAACAGTAACACACGAAAATATAACTAAAGAAGATCTTGGCGGTGCCATGACCCACGCAAGCAAAAGTGGGGTGGCTCACTATGCGGCCGAATCGGAAGAAGCCTGTATTCAATTTGCACGTGAACTTTTTAGCTACATCCCTTCCAATAACAGGGAAAACACTCCCTTTGTGCCCACAAACGATCCGGCCGATCGCATTTCTGAAAAATTGAATGCGCTTATTCCCGACAATCCAAACAAACCTTACGACATGAAGCTTCTTATTAAAGAAGTAGTTGATGACGGGCAGTTTTTGGAAATCCATGAACACTATGCCAAAAACATGGTGGTGGGTTTTGCCCGTCTTGGGGGACGCTCCGTTGGTATACTCGCCAACCAGCCCGCTCATTTGGCAGGCTGTTTGGATATTGATGCTTCTATTAAGGGTGCGCGCTTTGTCCGTTTTTGTGATGCCTTTAATATTCCGTTGGTCACTTTTGTGGATGTTCCCGGTTTCTTGCCCGGCAGTGACCAGGAATATGGCGGCATTATTCTGCACGGGGCCAAATTGCTTTATGCTTTTTGTGAGGCCACGGTTCCCAAGGTCACCGTTATTACCCGGAAGGCTTATGGCGGAGCCTACGACGTGATGAGCTCCAAGCATATTCGCGGGGATATTAATTTTTCTTATCCCGGTGCTGAAATTGCGGTGATGGGGCCTGATGGCGCTGTGAATATTATTTTCCGCAAGCAATTAATGGGGGCCAATGCAGATGATGAGAAGAGTAAACTTGTCCAAGAATATCGTGAAAAATTTGCGAGCCCCTATAAAGCCGCTGAACTGGGCTATATTGACGAAGTGATTTTGCCATCGCTGACACGTAAAAAAGTGATTGAGTCTTTGGAAATGTTGCAAAACAAGGTGGATACAAATCCGCAAAAGAAACACGGAAATATACCGCTTTAAAAATAGGTCCAATAGGACCTATAGGACCTATGAAAAAAATCAGAAAAATCCTCATTGCCAACCGCGGTGAAATTGCCGTGCGTATCATGCGTACCTGCCGTGATTTGGGCATTGGTACGGTGGCTGTTTATTCAGAAGCTGATCGTACCGCCCTCCATGTTCAATTGGCCGATGAGGCTTATTTTATCGGGCCATCTCCCTCCATCGAAAGCTACCTTATTATCGACAAAATTATTGATGTGGCCAAAAAGAGCAAGACCGATGCGATTCATCCGGGATACGGTTTCTTGTCGGAGAAGGCGCCTTTTTCCCAAGCTTGCAAAGACGCCAGAATTATTTTCTTGGGGCCCGATCCTGACTCTATCCGCAAAATGGGAGATAAAATTGAGGCACGCAAAGTGGCCCTTGAAGCCAAAGTGCCGATGGTTCCCGGTATTCAACGTCCCTTAAAAGATATTGCCGAGGCCAAACAACTGGCCAAAGAAATGAAATATCCCGTTTTACTTAAAGCGTCTGCCGGTGGGGGTGGAAAGGGCATGCGCATTGTTGAAAAGGAAAGTGAGATTGAATCGGCTTTTGATCGCGCTACTTCAGAGGCAAAGAAAGCCTTTAATGATGGTTCTTTATATATTGAAAAATACTTAAAAAAAGCTCGTCACATTGAAGTGCAAATGATCTGTGATCAACATGGAAACCGTTTGCATTTATTTGAACGTGACTGCTCTCTTCAGCGCCGCCATCAAAAAATCGTGGAAGAAGCTCCTTTCGGCCTTATCAAGCCTGAAACGCGCGAGGCCATGATGAAATCCTGTCTCCGTTTGTGCGAAAAGGTGAATTACACGGGGGTTGGAACCATTGAGTTCCTCATGGATGACGATCAAAATTTCTATTTCTTGGAAATGAATACACGCTTACAGGTCGAACATCCTGTTACGGAAATGATTACAGGGTTGGATTTGGTCGCCCTTCAAATCGCCATCGGGGAAGGGAAACCACTTCCCATTAAACAGGCCGATGTCAAAATTCACGGAGCTGCTGTGGAATGCCGTTTGTATGCGGAAGATTCTGACAATAATTTCATGCCCTCACCAGGGACTATTCAGTGGATCAATCTTCCTGAGGGCCCGGGGGTACGCCACGACACGGGTGTTTATGAAGGGGCCACCATTCCCATTTTTTATGACCCCATGATCGCCAAGCTCATCACCTGGGGTGAAAACCGCGAACAGGCTCTTGCTCGCATGACCCGTGCCTTGCGGGAATATGAAATCGGCGGTTTCAAAAACAATATTTCTTTTTTAAGAACCATTATTGAACATCCTGAATTCGTAAAAGGGAATACTTACACGCGTTTTATTGATGATCATCCGGAGCTTTTTGAAAAAAGGAAAATCGAATTCCCCCAAGAATGGATTTTTGGTTTGGCCGCCTATGATCAGATGAAATCGCAAAAAAATATTGGAACGGGTAGGGACAATCCTAGGATTGTCCCTACGGAATCATCACCCTGGAAAATATTGGGGTTGCGCGAAGCCTTGGGGAAAAGATTTTAATATGGGCACAAAATTTACAGCCACCTACAACAACCAGGAGATTCCCATTGAAGTGGAAGAGCTCGGGAAAGATTCCATCAAAATCAAATCGGGGGAGAAGCAATGGGTGTTGGATGTGCATAAAGCAGGGTTCCATCATTATTCCGTTGTTAACGAGCACAAGTCCTATGATCTCCGTTTTTTTCACAAAGATTCCAATGTCGATGCTTTTTGGGATGGAGAACATCTTTCCTTCAAACTGGAAGATCAGCGCGCCATTTTAAAACGCAAAGCTTCCGGCAAGGAAGGGGCAGGCCACAAGCTTGATGGCCCCGTTGAAATTGCCGCCATGATGCCCGGAAAAATTGTGGCGGTTAAGGTTAAAAAAGGGGACAAGGTTTCAGAAGGCCAGGGCATTGTTATTTTGGAAGCCATGAAAATGGAAAATGAACTCACTTCACCCAAAAATGGAGTTGTTGTTGATGTGCGAGCTAATGAAGGTCAGTCGGTTGAAAGTGGATCCATCCTTGTGGTTGTTGAATAAATTCTTTTTTTCAAAAATTTAACGTATTTACTCCTTCTTAAAATCCATTTAAACTAGGTTTGTTTCCTTAAAAAGGGGAGGTGAGGATGGGAATCCTTGGTCGTTTGACTTTGGTTGTTCTCTACGTTTGTTTGTTTATGGCCTCCTATTTTGCCACGGCCAAATATGTGATACAGGCCGGCACTCTTCATTCCCTGGCTCTTCCATTAGATGAATCAATCCCTTTTTTTGTCTGGACTTTCTGGGTTTACATTACTGTCTACATCGTGCCCGTGATGGTCTTTTTTTTATTGAAAAACCGCACCGATATCCTTCTTTGCTTTGCCATGTTTGCAAGTGCCCTTTTTATTCACTTGATCGTGTGGCTTGTTTATCCCGTTGAATATCATTTAAGACCCAATCTTGTTGTCCCCACGAGCTGGTTTATGCGTTTGGTGGATGGCTTCTATAAGTTTGACAACCCTCCACTCAATTGTTTTCCTTCTTTGCATGTGACAGGGGCTTTTCTTTCCTATTTTGTGGTCAAAAAATTCAAACCCTCTTTGGAGAATTTTTTGTTTGTGTTGGCCATTCTTATTTCCATTTCAACACTCACCTTTAAACAACATTATATTTTGGATGTGTTTGCTGGTTTTGGTGTGGCTTTCTTTTTAAAGAAGATTTTTCTGGATTTTGAATTGCAAAAAATAAGATTGGGACGTTTGTCATTTCTTGATAGAGCCAAGTCATGAGCCCCTTGCATATTGTTCTTGTAGAACCCCAAATTCCCCCCAATGCCGGAAATGTAGCCAGGCTTTGTGCCGCCATGAAGCTGACCCTGCATTTGGTGGGGCCGCTCGGCTTTTCAACAGAAGACCGTTATTTAAAAAGGGCGGGGCTTGACTATTGGCCCTATGTGGATTGGCATGTCTACTCCTCTTGGGCCGAATTTTTAAAGAGTCACGGAGAAGGGCGGCATTATTATCTTACGACAAAATCAAAAAAGTCCTACACGGATGTCCTGTATCAAAAAGGGGATTACTTAATTTTTGGAAGTGAAACAAAAGGTTTATCCGAAGATATACGAAAAGGCGGTGGCGAAAACACCATCACCATTCCCATGAAAGAGTCCGGTGTACGAAGCTTGAATCTTTCTTCAGCAGTAGCCATGGTTGCAGGCGAAGCGTTGAGGCAGATAACTTTGTAGATACAAGGGGCGAACCTTGCCTGCCCACCTATGGAGGGTGTTCGCCTTTCTAGCAGTTTGTTGACAAAGTCCCAGTTCATGGTTCGACGGGGCTCACCATGTCCAATTAAAATATTGAAAAATAAAGGACACCCTGCCTGCCCGCCTCTGGAGGGAGCCTCGTCGAAGGGTTAATTTGTGGAAGGGACGTGAGGCGCTTCCTGCGGAGCCACTTCAAGATGGGGGGCTTCCAAGGGTTGGGTTTGTGCGGGTGGTTGGGGAGTCACCCCTTGTTCCAAGGCATAAGTCATGGCTTGTCTGGCACGTTGAACCATCACCCATTCCTGATAACGTCGTTCGCCTTCGACCATCAGGGCATTTTTCATCGAACTATCGCGAATGGGTTGATCCGGATCCATATAATAAAACGAGGCAGGGGAAGTAGAGTACCAGGAATAAAAATTGCCCCAAAAATAGAGGCGGGGGGAGTGCCTATAGCTTGAAAAACTAACGTAGCCAACCCCCGGCATGACCACTCCGGGAACATAATAACCCGCGGTGAT
>MGPH01000007.1:655-986 GCA_001797365.1 Deltaproteobacteria bacterium GWA2_45_12 | reverse complement strand
CATATTGCCGGCGACATTTAGGTTGACAGCGTAAAGCTTACTGTTTGTGTTGGCCGAATGAGTAATATTCGCCCCACTACTCATTATTAAATTGGCACCGATAAACAATGGAATAGGGCTATTTTGCCTCAATATAGTGTTATTGCCCAGATTTAAATCTCCAGACACCGTCATGCTGGCAACAACCAAAGTTGTGTTATTGTTCAGATTCAAACCCCCAGATACCGTCATGCTACCTATAGTCAAGACATTTGTACCCGAAGTAATAACAATACCTGAGACAATTAGCGCGACACTATCATCAAACACTAATTTCGCATTAGTCATGCTT
>MGPH01000007.1:0-612 GCA_001797365.1 Deltaproteobacteria bacterium GWA2_45_12 | reverse complement strand
AAATTATCGTCTGATAAAGCGAGATATTCCCGCCATTGGACACTATTAACTTTGGCACACCACTATCCCGTGTATATATCGTTCCCGCTCCGGCATAACCTCCGGAATTCGCTGTTATCGTTAGGCTTGAATCGTTGGTTGTATAGGTATTGACTGATATCCTTCCACCGGCTCCATCGATATAACCGGACATACTAAACCCATGCCCACCATTCGCCTGCAATCTTCCTGTTCCATTTAGATAGGTTGAATTAATGGAAATTGTGCCGCCAGCGCCGCCACCGGTTGCATTGGCGCTTATTAATCCATTCAACGTCATTGTGCCATCCCCTGTTAAGATGACTGCCCCGCCGCCAGCTCCGCTAGCGGCACTACCTCCGCCACTACCTAAATCTATGGGGTTTACTAGGGAATCATAGCCAGATCCTCCGCTGCCCTGCCCACCGTGACCCGCGCCGCCACTACTGCCACTACTCCCCCCAGGGCCATAACCCGCAGAATATCCAGAACCATCCGCAGTGATAGTAGACCCCGCCATTAACGTGAAACTATTAAGCGTTTTTATATTTACCACATAACGCCGCGTGTATATTTACCACATAACGCCGCGTG
>MGPH01000006.1:41780-60281 GCA_001797365.1 Deltaproteobacteria bacterium GWA2_45_12 | reverse complement strand
AAAGATCATCAATTCAAAAAAATTTACTGGGCCCTTGTTTATGGGAGTTTTAAAAAGGAAAAGGGAACGATTGAAACTTATTTGAGCCGAAGCAGTTCAAATAGGAAGAAATATTCCGTAAGTTCCACCAAGGGGAAAAAAGCAGTGACTCATTATCATGTATTGAAGGAAGAAAAGGGGATCTCTTTGGTTGAAATTCAGTTGGAAACAGGGCGCACCCACCAGATTAGGGTGCATATGACCGACGGCGGACATAGTCTTCTGGGGGATGAAATTTATGGCAGCCATGAAAGCCGCCTTAAACAAATGAAGGATAAAAATTTAAAAACACAGCTTCAAACGGTGGGGCATCCCCTGCTTCATGCCAAAATTTTGGGGTTTGAGCATCCCATCAAAAAGAAATGGATGGAATTTGAAGCGCCGTTGCCGAAAGATTTTTTGGAGGTATTGAAATTAATGTAGGGACAATCCTAGGATTGTCCCTACGAAGAATATGATCCACATCTCTTCTTTATTAAATCAATTCCCGGAACTGGTGCACGGTTTTACCGATCGGGTTTTTGGTTTTGATTACCAAGCCATTGAAAACGAGGTTGGTTTATCGCCCATTGTGACGCTCAGGCAGATTCATTCGGATAAAGTTAAAATTATAAAATCCCCCTTTCATCCCCCTTTATTAAAGGGGAAAAGAGGGGGGTTTGAGGCGGAGGAAGGCGATGCTCTTGTCACCCAACAAGAAGGGATCTTAATAGGCATCCGCACCGCTGATTGTGTTCCACTTCTTGTGTTTGATCCGGCCACAAATACTCTGGCTGCTATTCATGCGGGTTGGCGGGGGTTAGTGGGGGGGGTCATTGAAAATACATTTGAAACCATGAAGGAAAAATTTGAGGTTGATCCAAAAGACTGTGTGGTGGCGATTGGAGCTTCCCTCTGCGAAGCTTGTTTTGAAGTGGGGCCGGAAGTTTTGGAAGCTTTTAAAAGTAAATTTGGAAATAATCTCAAATTGAAAAAAAACAAAAAGGGGAAAGGGCATGTCGATTTAAAAAGGGCCTGCGTTCTTGTGCTGAAAGCGGAGGGTGTTCCTTTAGCCCACATCGAAATTTTACCGTTTTGCACTTCGTGCGACCACGATATGTTTTTTTCTTACCGTAAGGGAGATACCCATGGCCGGATGCTTGCGTTTATTGGCTTGGGCCATCCATTTAGCCTGGCAGCATGATTTTATTTTTATTCCACCACTCCACCCACCACCATTTCTGGAATGCGTATGGTGGGCATGGCGTCCGACACCGGCGCGTTTTGGCCGTCTTTCCCGCAGGTGCCAATGGAAAAACCGAGGTCATTGCCCACTTTATCAATAATTTTTAAAACCTCCGGGCCATTTCCTGTAAGAGTGGCTCCACGCACGGGTTCGCCTATTTTTCCGTTCTCGATCCTATACCCTTCGGTCACTTCAAACATGAAATCACCATTGATGGTGTTGACCTGGCCGCCCCCCATCATTTTTACAAAGAGGCCATCGTTTACTGAGGCAATGATTTCATCCGGGTTGTCCTGCCCTGGAAGAATAAGAGTGTTGGCCATGCGCACGACGGGGCGATATTCAAAAGATTCACGCCGACCGTGGCCATTGGAAGCACAATCCATTTTCATGGCGGTTAAACGGTCAAACATGTAATTTTTCAAAACACCATTTTCGATGAGCACTGCTTTTTGTGAGGGGACCCCTTCGTCATCAAACAAATAAGAACCTCTTTTTTGAGGAAGGGTGGGGTCATCGACCACCGTAATTTTTGGAGATGCCACCACTTGCCCTTTTTTGTCACCATAAACAGACATGCCCTGGCAGGCCAGATCGGCTTCCAGCCCGTGTCCCACAGCTTCGTGAACCAGTGTGCCCCCAGCTTGGGATGAAATGACAACAGGCATGGTGCCGGCCTTGGCCCTTTTGGCCTTCAAGTTTAATTGCGCCCGAAAAACAGCTTTTTGAAGAGTTTGATTTAAAGCCTGTTCTGTAAGCAATTCAAAACCGCCGTGGCCCCCTGTTGATTCATATCCTGTAAAAAAATGGTCGCCATCGGACATGGTAATGGTGATGGACAAAACCAGGAGAGTGCGCGGGCTGACAGCATAATGGCCCTCGGATGTTGCTATTTCGGTATGACGAAGGCCATCTCCATAACGAATACGAACCTGAACGATTTTTTTGTCCATGGCCCAGGCTTGTTTGTTTAAGTTTTCAAGCATGGCCACTTTTTGATTGGTGGGGATCAATGCCGGTGTTTGCAACACAGGGAAGGAAAGTTTTGGGTTTATTGTGCTTAAGTGGATGTCGCCGGAAAAATCTTTTGCTTGAAGAGTTCCGGCCAGGCTTTCACCCAGATTTGAAAGTGAATCAAACTTGTTGGTGGCGCCGTAAGCTGTGTGAAGATTAGAAATAAGCCTTAAGCCCGCACCACGATTGATGCCCGAGACAATGCTTTCCATCTTTTTGTCTTCGCAGGTGATGGAGGTCTGTTGGTTGTGTTCAAAGAAAATATCAGCGTAGTCGCCTCCTTTTTTAAGGAGGGTTTTTAGAATTTGTTCGGAATTGATGTGTTCAAACATATGTGAAGCATATAAGTGGAGCCAGTTTTGAGCAAGTTGTGTTTCCGTATCCGTAGGGGCGCTCCTTGGTGCGCCCCATACAGAGAAGGGCGCAGCAAGCAGCGCCCCTACGGTTTTATTAATTGCATTACCCTCCTCTTTTGTTTAAAAACATTCCCCCATGACAAAACCCCAATCTCTTATAGGTATTATCGGCGGCAGTGGTTTGTACGCCATGGCGGCTTTTGTGCTTAAGAAAAAGATCAATCTTAAAACACCTTTTGGGAAACCTTCGGACTCCTTCATGATGGGCGAATTGTCCGGTGTTCCCGTTGTTTTTTTGCCACGTCATGGAGTAGGGCATCAGATTAATCCGACCGAAATTAATTTCAGGGCCAATATTTGGGGAATGAAAAAATTGGGAGTCAGCCAGATCATTTCCGTTTCTGCCGTGGGCTCGCTTAAGGAAGAAATAAAGCCCGGGCACATGGTGGCAGTCGACCAGTTTATTGATCGTACCCGTCAGAGAGTCTCCACTTTTTTTGAAAAAGGGATTGTGGCCCATGTCAGTTTTGCAGATCCTGTTTGTGCGCGAATAAGAAAAGCGCTTATCGAATCCTCTCAGCGTTCCAGGGCCTTTGTTCACAAGACGGGGACCTATGTTTGCATGGAAGGTCCCGCTTTTTCAACACGGGCTGAGTCGCACTGGTATCGTAGTTTAAACGCCGATGTGATTGGCATGACTAATTTGCAGGAAGCCAAGCTCGCGCGTGAAGCTGAAATTTGTTATTCCACCCTGGCTTTGTCCACCGACTATGATTGCTGGCATGTATCCGAAGAAGCTGTGACTACCGACCAGATTTTGGTCGTGCTCCATCAAAATATTGAAATGGCCCAAAAAATTATTGGTGATTGTGTGACGCATTTGCAGGATGAGCCGGCTTGCCCATGCCATAAGGCCGTGGCTCACGCCATTTTAACGGATAAGAAGAAGATATCGCCTGCCGCAAAGCAGAGGTTGAAGTTGATTGTGGGGAAATATTTATCGTAGGGGCGACATTTATGACGCCCATAACGCGGGCGCGATGAATCGCGCCCCTACATCAGGAGAAATCATATGAGCATTCTCGTCATCGGTTCCGTGGCCTTGGACACGGTTTCAACGCCTTTTGGGAAAATTGAAGAAGGCCTGGGGGGCTCGGCCACTCATTTTAGTGTTTCGGCCTCTTATTATACCGATATTCACCTTGTGGCCGTTGTGGGTGAAGATTTTCCCGAAAAACACATCCAGTTTTTGAAATCGCGCCATATTGATGTTGAGGGGTTGCAGCGTGTTGCGGGCAAGACGTTTCGCTGGACCGGAAAATACGAGGCTGATCTGAACAATGCCCAAACTTTAAAGACTGAACTCAATGTGTTTGAATCTTTTGCTCCCCAAGTTCCGTCCGGGTTTAAAAATATTCCCTATGTCTTTTTGGCCAATATTGACCCCGTGCTGCAAAGCCAGGTCATTAAGCAAGTCTCAAAGCCAAAATTGATTGCCTGTGACACCATGAATTTCTGGATTCAAAGCAAAAAAGACGATTTGGCCAAAGTGCTTCCCCAGGTACAACTCATTACCATCAATGAAGGGGAGGCCCGTTTATTTTCGGGGGAATCCAATTTGCTCAAGGCAGCGCGCAAGATACAGGCTTTGGGGCCCAAGACGGTTGTCATCAAGCAGGGGGAATACGGAGCCCTTCTTTTTCATGGAAACGAAATTTTTTCAGCCCCCGGGCTGCCCATTGAAGATGTCAAAGACCCTACAGGCGCAGGGGATAGCTTTGCTGGCGGGTTGATGGGGTATCTGGCTAAGCATGATAATTTTACCTTCGACAGTTTAAAACAGGCGGTGATTTTCGGGAGTGTGATGGCTTCTTTTAATGTGGAGGCCTTTAGCTGCGAACGTATCAAAAATCTTTCCGAAAAAGAAATTGGGCAACGCTATTCCCAATTTAAAGCCCTGGCTCATTTTGAAAGTGTGCGGTAAGGGCAATTCATGAATTGCCCTTACAAACACTGAGGTCTTATTCATGCTCCACGAAGCCAAAGCCATTGTCCTCAAAAAAATTCCCTATGGGGAAGATGATCTCATCGTCACCCTGCTTACCGAAACGGGACTGAAAATGTCTTGTTTTGCTCCCAAGGCCCGTGTTTCAAAAAAGAGATTTGGAACAGCCCTCGATTTGTTCTGTGTGGTGTATATCTGTTACAAGGAGAAGCCGGGTTCTTCCCTGGTTTCGCTATCTTCTGCCGAACTTCTTTTTTCATACCAAAAGATCCGGGCCAATTTAAGCAAGTTTGCTCTTGTATGTTTTTTATCCGAACTGGTGACGGAATTTGTCCCCGAACACATGGCCAGCCCCGAAATATATTCCTTTTTCATCCAGATCATGACCTTGTTTGAAAGTCCTCAAAATTTGGAAGACCATTTTCTTCCCCTTCTTGAGCATTCAGTCCTTTCTCTTACCGGATACAAACCGGTTCTTGAATCTTGTGTAGAATGCCGCGATGTTTTTTCTGAAAAAGAAAACGCTTATTTTTTTTACGGCCTAAAAGGTGGGGTTGTTTGTTCTTCGTGTTTTTCAAAACAAGATCCTCTGTCCCATGCCAAAGAATCAAAGGGTAAGGTGTTTCCCTTAAGTCATGGAGTTATTTTACGCCTTCTCCATGAAACCCTTCACCAACCCCAGTCATGGAGTGGTGCGTCATGGAAAAAGCCTGAAATAACCGAGGCTCGCCAGGCCCTTGAATATTTTCTGCAACATATTGCCGGGAAACCCCTGAAAACGCTCACCTTCGTTTCACAAATACTTGCCAGTTAACCCAAAAATTCATTGACACGTTCCTAGAGAGAGTTTACTTACGCCAAGAGTGTTTAAGGAAATGTTAAGAGAATAGAGGGAAGGAACAATGCGTCATTTTCGGGTCGTTTTTTCGTTTCTGGTCATCGTGTCCGTTTATTTTCAAGCAAGCTGCACCCCCAAACAAATTGCCTCAGATATTACTTCCCAAATCATGAAGGGTGGAGCGCCTTCCTTTGAAATGGAATCCGATGTGGGTATTGGTGAAGAAGCAGGTCTTACCATGCTCAAGATGATGGAGACCTTCCAGCACGACAATCCCAAAAACAAAAATTATCTTCTTTTGCTCAGCCGTTCCTATGCCAACTATGCCTTTGGTTTTTTGGAATGGAACATGCAAAAGTATCAGGATGTTGATCCTGAAAAATACGAGCTTAACAAGGGAAGGGCCCAGTCATTTTATTTAAAGGGGAAAGATTACGGCATGCGCCTTTTGGAACGCAATGCCGGGTTTGAAAAAACAATCAACAAAGATCTGGACTCGTTTAAAAAATCCCTGAAAGGAATGGGGCGCAAATTTGTTCCGGCCCTGTTTTTTACGGCCTTGAACTGGGGAGCCTACATTAATTTGAACAAGGATTCTCCCTTGGCCATTGCCGAATTTCCAAAGGCAGAAGCCATGATGGAACGTGTGGTGCAGTTAGATGATAACTTTTTTTACGGTGGCCCCAATATGTTCATGGGGTTTTCTTTTGGGTCACGCCCTCAAATGTTCGGAGGGAATCCCCAAAAATCAAAAGAATATTTTGAAAAAGCCCTGGCGGCTTATCAACGAAAGTTTTTGCTGGCCTTGGTGATGTATGCCCAAAGTTATGCGGTGCAAACCCAGGATGAAGCTTTGTATGAGTCTTTGTTAAATGAGGTTTTGGCAGCTCCCAATGATATTTTGCCTGAACAAAGGTTGGGTAACGAAATTGCCAAACTTCGAGCCAGGTGGTTGTTGGATCACAAGTCCAATTATTTTTAACCTTATCGCCTGTTGTTTTTTCTTTACCGGAAAAATGGCAGCACATGGAGGATGTTTATGAAATTGAAGTTGGCTCTTTTGGGCCTTGTTGGTTTGGTTTTTGTTTCCAGGGTGTCTGTGGCTCAAACGCCGCCACCAGCTGCTGCTGTGGTTCCAGAAGTGACTATTAAATGTGCCACTTTGGCGCCCGAAGGCACCACCATGACAAACAGTTTAAAAACCATGAGTAAAGAGCTTGCAACCCGTACCGGTGGGAAAGTGGTTTTTAAAATGTATTACGGAGGGACTGCCGGCGATGAAAAAGATGTTGTCCGCAAAATGCGCATTGGCCAGCTTAACTGCGGCGCTCTGACCGGTGTTGGTTTGGGGATGATTGAACCTGAATTCCGTGTGCTTGAGCTGCCCTTTTTGTTTAAAAATTATTCAGCCGCTGATCATGTCATGAAAGAAATGCGGCCCTATTTTGAAACTAAAATCCGTGAGAAAGGTTTTGAACTTTTGGGCTGGGCTGAAGTGGGGTTTGTGAATATTTTTTCAAACAAGCCCATTACCAAAAAAGCCGATTTGACCGGTGTTAAATTCTGGATGTGGGAGGGCGATGTTTTGGCTCAGACCATGTTTGAAAAACTGGGCATTGTTCCCATTCCCCTGGCCCTTACCGATGTGCTCACCTCATTGCAGACGGGCTTGATTGATGGTTGCTATGCCCCGCCCTTGGGCGCCATTGCCTTCCAGTGGCATACCAAAACCAAGTATGTCACCGATGTTCCTTTAGTTGATGCCACCGGGGGTATTATTGTTTCAAAGGCAACCTGGGATAGTTTAAAACCAGAATATCAAACAATTTTAAAAGAGGTGATTACTGCCGAATCGCAAAAGCTCATCACCAATAGCCGTAGTGACAATGTGAAGTCGTTGGAGGTGTTAAAAGGCATGGGATTAACGGTAAACCAGTTGACTCCCGAGGCTTTGGCGGAGTTGCAGGCGATTAGCAAGGATGTGGGCACAACACTGGTTTCAAAAGCCCTGTTTTCCCAGGCCATTTTGGATAAGGTGACCCAGCTTGCGGCATCGGCCCCTTGATTTTTATTCTTTTATGAACCAAAGGAGCGCGGGATGAAAAACCGTGCTCCTTTTCTTTTATGCTTAATCCACTCAGACTTATTTTCGCCCTTGATCGGGGGCTGGCCCGTATTGAAGGCTGGCTTCTCATTCTTATTCTCATTGTCATGCTGGTGATGACTTCCATGCAGGTGATCTTGCGGAATTTTTTTGATACTGCCATCGGATGGGGCGATGTGTTTGCCAGGCATCTTGTATTGTGGATCGGTTTTTTTGGTGCCACTCTTTCGACCAAGGACGACCGTCACATCAAGATTGATGCGCTTTTAAATGTCATCCCCAAAAAATTTCATCCCATCATCCAGATTTTTGTGACGATTTTTTGTATTCTGGTATGCACTCTTTTGGCAAATGCCGCTTATCGTTTCATGCACGATGAAAAAATGGCCAACACTTTTCTTTTCGGTCATGTGCCCAACTGGTATTTTTTAATCATCATGCCGCTGGGGTTTTATCTGATTGCGTTCCGTTATGTGGTCCGGCTTTTGGAAATATTCTTGAAATTTGGCGGTAAAAAAGTGGAAGACTTAAAGCCCATCCATACACCTGAAATTGACATCTCTCTTAAAATCAAACTTTAAACTTTATGAGTACAACAATCATCCTTGTGCTTTTTGCCATTATTGGGTCCCCCTTATTCATCATCTTTGGGGCCACGGCCCTTTATTCGTTTCATCAAGTAAACATTGATACTTCGGCCATCATGATCGAGTTCTATCGCATGGCCTCGGCCCCCACGTTGATCACGATTCCCTTGTTTACTTTTGCCGGTTACATGATGGCTGAAAGCGGTACGCCCAAGCGTTTGGTGAATGTGGCCCAGGCCTTTGTGGGATGGATGCCCGGGGGATTGGCCTTGGTGACGATTCTGGCCTGTGCTTTTTTTACGGCTTTTACCGGAGCCAGTGGGGTCACCATTATTGCCTTGGGAGGGTTGCTTTATCCCATTTTGGTCAAGGAAAAATATCCGGACAAATTTTCCATGGGGCTGGTGACAAGCTGTGGTAGTTTGGGGCTTCTTTTTCCGCCCAGTCTTCCGCTGATCCTTTACGGACTTATTGCCTCGGTAAGCATCGATAAATTGTTTTTGGCAGGCATTCTTCCCGGCATGGTCCTGATGCTGGGTTTGTCTGCTTATAGCATTTATTTTGGTGTCAAAAGTAAAGTAACCCGTGTTCCTTTTGATGGCAGAAATATCATCAAGGCAATCAAGGCCGCTGCCTGGGAAGTGCCTTTGCCGTTCATCATTATCATCGGTATTTATGGGGGGCTTATTACCGCCAGTGAAGCTGCTGCGGTTACGGCCATGTATGTTTTTATTGTGGAAGTCTTTATTTATCGCGACCTGAAATTGTTCACGGATATCCCGCGTGTCATTCGTGAGTCGATGGTTCTTGTGGGAGGCATTCTTATTATTTTGGGTGTGGCCATGGGGATGACCAATTATATTGTCGATGCCCAGGTTCCCATGCGGATTTTTGATTGGGTGAGCCAGTATATTTCAAGCAAGCTCATGTTCCTTGTGTTGCTTAATATTTTCCTTTTGATTGTGGGCTGTCTGATGGATATTTTTTCAGCCACGATTGTGGTGGTTCCCATTATTACGCCCATTGCCTACAGATACGGAGTTGATCCGGTGCATTTGGGAATTATTTTCCTTACCAATTTGGAAATTGGTTATTTGACACCGCCCGTGGGATTAAATCTTTTCATTTCTTCCTTCCGTTTCAAGCGTTCGATCATCGAATTGTATCGAATTGCCATCCCGTATTTGGTGATCATGTTTCTCTGTCTTCTTGTCATCACCTATGTTCCATGGCTTAGTACATGGTTGGTGAGTGTTTTGGGAGTAAGATAAATTGGGGTGTATCCCTGAATGGTGAAATCAAAATGTTAAAAAAAATACGTGAACCCGTTAATAGTCTTACCCATTGGAGTGGCGCTGTGCTTGCGTTGATCGGATTGATTATTCTACTCATTGTCGGCTGGGGGACAACCGCCAAGGTTGTTTCATTGGTTGTTTACGGCGTGAGCCTGCTGTTCTTATTTTCAGCCAGTGCCACCTATCACATGGTGTGTGTGAAAGACAAAGCATTGGAAATTTTCCGTAAAATTGATCATGCCGCCATTTATTGTTTGATTGCAGGAACGTATACGCCCTTTTGCATCAATGCTTTTGTGGGTTTTTGGAAATGGGGCATGCTGACCGTTATTTGGTCGCTGGCATTGATCGGCATTGTTGTCAAAATTTTCGTGATCCATGCTCCGCGCTGGTTGAATACGGGCATTTACCTTGTCATGGGGTGGTTATGCGTTGGGGCAAGCGGACAATTACTTACGGCGTTTCCTGCCTGGGTATTTAGCTGGCTCATTATCGGCGGCGTCATCTATACCCTTGGGGCCATTGTCTACATCACCAAAATATTCAACTTTATACCGGGTAAATTCGGTTTTCATGAAGTCTGGCATATCTTTGTCCTTCTGGCCGCTGCCGCTCATTTTGTGGCTGTGCTGGGTGTCGTGCTATAAGGGGAATGTAGCTCGTTGCTCGTCGCTCGTGGGAGCGGGGAAAGGATTGCATGAGATAGCGTAGGGGCATCCCTATTGCGCAATTTAAGAAACAGCGGAATCGAAACCAGCACCATCGCCAAAACAATCAAAATCACGACAACAAGTTCGGTGAGAGTCATTCCTTTGGGATGGTTTTTCATCAGGGGGTAGCAAATACCTTAAAAGGGAGTCGTCAGGCAAACTGTTTCCCAAACGATTTGGCATTTTTGTTTGTCTGGGAAAAAAGTTGCTAAGATTTTTATCATTTGTTACATCACTGAGGCTTTTAATTCAAAATTTTTAATTCCGTCTTCGTCCCGAGGTGCGGGACTTTTGGCGAGATAAACCCGCCGTAGCCTTGGCTATGGCGCGGTAAAAGGAGGGTTTATGAAGGAAGTTGTGATTGTTGCGGCAGCACGTACCCCCGTGGGGTCTTTTTTGGGTTCTTTATCCGGTGTAACGGCTCCTCAATTGGGAGCGGTGGCCATTAAAGAAGCAGTTCATCGTGCCGGGTTAAAGCCCAATGAAGTTGAAGAGGTGATCATGGGTTGTGTGCTTACCTCTACAGTCGGGCAGGCTCCGGCCCGTCAGGCTCTTTTGGGTGCCGGGCTTCCCAATGAAACGGCGGCTTTGACCATTGGCAAGGTGTGCGGTTCGGGCCTTAAAAGTGTGATGTTGGCCGACCAGATTATCCGTTCTGGCGATGCCAAAATTGTGGTGGCTGGCGGGATGGAAAGCATGTCGAATGCCCCTTATTCCATGCCCCAGGCGCGGAATGGTTTTCGTATGGGCCACGGCAAGGTTTTGGATACTTTGGTCCATGATGGTTTGTGGGATCCCTACAATAATTTGCACATGGGCAGCATTGCCGAAAAATGTGCCCGCGAATACAAAATAACGCGTGAAATGCAGGATGAATTTTCGGCAGAGAGCTATCGTCGCGCGCAAGCTGCGGTCAAGGATGGTGTGTTCAAGGATGAAATCGCCCCCGTGACCATTGTTTCCAAAAAAGGAAACACCGTTGTTGATTCTGACGAAGAACCCGGTCGTGGGAACATTGCCAAGCTTAAAGACTTAAAGCCCGCCTTTGATAAAGAAGGAACGGTGACCGCTGGTAATGCTTCTTCCATTAATGATGGTGCGGCGGCCTTGGTGGTGATGTGCGGGGAAGAGGCCAAAAAACGCGGGCTAAAACCCTTGGCACGCATTGTGGCCCAAGCCCAGGCAAGCCTTGCTCCTGATTGGTTTACCATGGCTCCTGCCGAGGCCATGGAAAAAGCCCTCAAAAAAGCAAACCTTAAAGTAAGTGACATTGATTTGTGGGAAGTAAACGAAGCCTTTGCCGTGGTGGCCGTGGCCAACAACAATAAATTGGGCATTCCTGCCGATAAGGTGAATGTCAATGGGGGTGCGGTGGCCATTGGGCACCCCATTGGAGCTTCCGGCGCACGGATTCTTGTTTCTCTTTTATATGCCATGAAAAAACGCAATGCCAAACGCGGCCTGGCTTCGCTTTGTATTGGAGGCGGAGAAGGGGTTGCGTTGATTGTGGAATCGGTTTGATTATGCCCGAACAAATTGCCATCGCAGGGATTGATTCAAGTTTAGGGGCCATTTCTAGTGTGCCTCTTTTGGCCATTCAAAGCGTCCAAGCCAAAATGGCTGTGACTTTAGTTGATGCCCAAAAGGCCAATCTGGAACAAATTGTTTTGCAGATTAAAAAGATTTTGGTTTCAAGAAATGCTTCTGAAGAAGAACAGACCAATATCTTGTCCAAAATTCATCTGGCTTACGATTTAAAAGCCGCAAGCCAGGTTGATTTATTTTTGGATGCCAGTTTAAACGGTGTCGAAACACTAAAAGAGGCCGCCGATGTCTTAAATCCCAAAGTGATTTTGGTTTCGTTAAAATCCCATGGTTCTTTAACTCAAATGGGAGAGGCCTGTGGTGAACCTAAAAGAACAGTGGGAATAAACCTGTTTGTAGGGGGGCTTGAGCCCCTTGGTTTTGGTGAAATTATTCGTGGAGTTAAAACATCATCCGAGATTGTAGGCATGGTTGAATCTTTTCTTTCAAAGTTATCAATCAAATATATAATATCTAACGATTTTCCAGGTTTTGTTTTGAATCGAATCTTGTTTTTGGCCATCAATGAAGCGACTCAGGTTCTTTATGAGGGGGTCGCTACCGCTGAAGAAGTGGATCGCTCTTTTGAGCAAAGTCATTTATTGAAAAAGGGACCTTTGGCCTTGGCCGATGCCATCGGTTTGGATTATGTGAATCGGGTTCTTTACTCTTTGTATCAGTCAACCGGCAAAGTCCAATACATTCCCTCGCTGCTTTTGCAAAAATATGTGGAGGCGGGATATTGGGGAGTGAAGTCGGGAAAAGGGTTTTACGATTATGAACTGTAGGGACAACCCTAGGGTTGTCCCTACGTCGAATTAAGACAAAGGAGAAAACGATGGAAACCATTTTGTTAAACATTGAAAATTCAATTGCCACGGTCACCATTAATCGCCCCAAGGCGCTTAATGCTTTAAATGATACAGTTCTTAAAGAGCTGGCTCAGACTTTTCAGGACTTGAGCGTCAAGCCTGAAGTGAGAGCCGTCATCATTACGGGTTCGGGGGATAAAGCCTTTGTGGCCGGGGCCGATATTGTTTCGATGCAGGACATGCCCGCTCTTAAAGCCAAAGAGTTTGTTGAATTGGGGCATGCCACCATGCGCACGATTGAAACTTTTCCTCACCCGGTAATTGCCGCTGTAAATGGTTTTGCCTTGGGAGGTGGTTTGGAGTTGGCTCTTTCTTGTGATTTTATTTACGCTTCAAAAACGGCTTTGCTGGGTTTGCCTGAAGTGAATCTGGGAATTTTTCCCGGGTTTGGTGGAACCCAAAGACTTTCCCGTTTGGTGGGGCGCAATAGGGCCAAGGAACTTATTTTTTCAGCTAAAAACCTGAATGCCGATGAGGCCTGCCAATTAGGCATTGTCAATAAAGTGTGTGAGCCGGCCAGCCTTATGGAAGATGTGAAAAAGACCTTGGGAACCATTCTTAAAAAAGGGCCCGTTGCAATTAGTTTGGTCAAAAAAGTCATTAATGATGGAAGTGATTTGGATCTTGTTTCCGGCTTGGCTCTTGAAGCATGCACATTTCCCATCACCTTTGCCACAAGCGACAAGAATGAAGGCATCAAGGCTTTCCTGGAAAAAAGACCGGCACAATTTACGGGAAAATAATTGTATGGGCTTACTCGTGGTCCCCGAGCGAAGTCGAGGGGTGGGTGTTAACTCCCTTCGACTCCGCTCAGGGAGCAGAGTTTGATTGCCCCTACGAAAGAAGAAATATGCATTTTCAACTCGATGAACAACAAAAAATGATTCAGGACATGGCCCGTGATTTTGCCCAAAATGAAGTGGCTCCTTTTGCCGCCGAATTGGATGAAAAAGCCGAGTTTCCTTCCCGCCACCTTAAAAAAATGGGCGAGCTGGGGCTGATGGGCATGATGGTCCCTGAACAGTGGGGCGGGGCAGGGCTGGATATGGTTTCCTATGTTTTAGCCCTGGAAGAAATTTCAGCGGCATGCGCCTCAACGGGGGTAACCATGTCGGTGAATAATTCCCTTTACTGTGGGCCCATTAGCCGTTTTGGAACCGATGAACAAAAGAAAAAACATTTAATTCCCTTTGCCCGCGGTGAAAAATTGGGCGCTTATTGTTTGTCTGAGCCTGGCACCGGTTCGGATGCGGCCAATCAGCAAACAACGGCTGTTAAAAAAGGGGATGTTTATGTTTTAAACGGCACCAAAAATTTCATCACCAGCGGTCCCAATGCCGATGCCATGGTCGTATTTGCCATGACGGACAAGGCCAAGCGTGCCAAGGGGATTAGCGCTTTCATTGTTGAAAAAACCTTCAAGGGTTTTTCGGTGGGGAAGGTGGAAAAGAAGATGGGGATTCGGGCTTCTTCTACTTCCTCGATCATTCTTGATAACTGCGAAGTGCCGGGTGAAAATTTGTTGGGAAAGGAAGGGGAGGGTTTTTCCATTGCCATGAACACGCTTGATTACGGCCGTGTGGGCATTGCCACCCAAGCCATGGGGATATCACGGGCGGCATTGGAAGCAGCCATTAAATATGCCAAAGAGCGCGAAGCCTTTGGTCAGACGATTTCCAATTTTCAGGCCATTCAATGGATGTTGGCGGACATGTCCACACGTATTGAAGCCAGCCGTCTTCTTACCTTGAAAGCTGCGTGGCTTAAAGACCAAGGAAAACCCTGCAGCATGGAAGCCTGCCAGGCCAAACTTTTTTCATCCGAGACCTCTAATTTTGTCACCAATAAGGCGGTGCAGATTCATGGAGGCTATGGTTATTGCCGTGAATATCCTGTGGAACGCTTGCTGCGTGATGCGCGCATTACAGAAATTTATGAAGGCACCTCTGAAATTCAAAGATTGGTGATAGCACGACATTTATTGAAATAAACTTTTCCCCCTTTAAAAAAGGGGGATCAAGGGGGATTTGTTCCCGGTCCCGATTTTGCTTGATTGGCTCTTGTGAAAAATACGGGGAAAATCCCCCTGTGTCCCCCTTTTTTAAAGGGGGATAGAAATCGGGATAGATTTTTATGGTTTCCCGTAAAAAAAACAACAATTCGAAAAGGAAAAAATGGGAGAAAGAAACTCTAAAGCCATTTTTAAAAAAATCTTCCGAACGCCTTTCGGAATTCACAACTCTCTCTTCCGAACCCATTGAACGTCTTTACACCCCCGAACATCTCAAAAAGTTTTCTTACCGAACTGATCTGGGGTTTCCCGGTGAATTCCCGTTGACGCGTGGGGTTTATCCCAGCATGCATCGTGGGCGTTTGTGGACCATGCGCCAGTTTGCCGGTTTTGGAACGGCCCACGACACCAACCAACGATTTCATTATCTCTTAAAAGAAGGTCAAACGGGTCTTTCCACGGCTTTTCATTTTCCCACCTTGATGGGTTACGATTCTGATTCCCCTCGTTCGCGGGGTGAAGTGGGTGTTTGCGGGGTGGCCATTGATTCCTTGGCCGACATGGAAACTCTCTTTAACGGGATTCCTTTGGATAAAGTGACTGTTTCCATGACCATCAACGGCCCGGCTTCCATTTTGTTGGCTTTCTTTTTGGTGTGTGCCGAAAAACAGAATGTTCCCTGGACTAAGGTGGGGGGCACCATTCAAAACGATGTTTTAAAAGAATACATCGCCCAGAATTCGTATTTGGTTCCGCCCGAACCCGCCATGAAAATTGTGGTGGACATGATTGAATTTTGTTCCAAGCAGGTCCCCAAATGGAATCCGGTTTCCATTTCCGGGTATCATATTCGCGAAGCAGGCTCTACGGCCGTTCAGGAGTTGGCCTTTACACTGGCTGACGGTGTGGCCTATGTCCAAGCCTGTATTGAACGTGGGATGAAGGTGGATGATTTTGCCCCGCGACTTTCCTTCTTTTTTAATGCGCACATGGATCTTTTTGAAGAAGTGGCCAAATACCGTGCGGCCAGACGCCTGTGGGCCCGTTTGATGAAAACGAGGTTTAAGGCCAAAAAGCCTGAATCATGGAAATGCCGTTTTCATGTACAAACAGCGGGTTGTTCGCTCACAGCCCAGCAGCCCGAAAACAATATCATCCGCACCACTTTGCAGGCTTTGGGCGCGGTGTTGGGGGGGTGCCAATCACTTCATACCAATTCGATGGACGAAACTTTCGCTCTTCCCACCGAAAAATCGGTGCGGATTGCTTTGCGTACCCAGCAGGTCATTGCCTACGAGAGTGGAGTCACCAACACGATTGATCCTTTGGGGGGTTCCTATTTTGTCGAGGCTCTTACAAGCAAGATGGAAAAAGAGGCGCTGGATTATATTCGTAAAATCGATCGCATGGGGGGGATGATACCCGCCATCCGAAACGGGTACCCTCAGATGGAAATTGCCAATGCGTCCCACCGATATCAAAACCAGGTGGAACGTTCGGTGAAAATCATTGTGGGGGTTAACGACTTTGTGCTTGAAAACGAGCCACCCATTGAAATATTAAAGATCGACTCGGCGGCCATTGAAGAGCGCCAGAGGCAGAGCCTGAAAGAATTGAAATCGGTGCGCAATGTCGAACTTGTCCAGAAAAGTCTGGATGCTTTAAGGCAGGCGGCCTTAAATGACCAAAATATCATGCCCGCCTTGCTTGATTCTGCCAGAGCCTACGCCACGGTGGGTGAAATGGCCGATGTTCTTCGAAAGGTTTATGGAGAATATCATGATCCTGGAATATATTGATAGTAGGGGCGCCCCTTGGCGCGCCCCTATTAAAATTATGAAAAAAAAATTACGCATCTTAATCGGCAAGCCCGGCCTGGATGGCCATGATCGGGGGGCTAAAATTATCGCCCGCACTCTTCGGGACGCCGGCTACGAAGTCATCTATTCCGGTCTTCATCAAACCCCTGAAATGATCGTGAACACGGCCATCCAGGAAGATGTGGACGCCATCGGCCTTTCCATTTTGTCCGGCGCCCATAATTTCTTGTTTCCGGAAGTCATCCGTCTTTTGAAGGAAAAAGGAATCGGCGATGTTGTTGTCTTTGGCGGGGGCATTATCCCGCCCGATGAAATCAGTGGGTTGAAAAAACAGGGTGTAGCCGAGGTTTTCACTCCTGGCGCGGATACAAGGGATATTGTGAAATGGATTGAGGGGAATGTGAAGCCACGCATGTAAATTACTTGAACAACTCCGCAGCTACTTTGTTCCAGGCCTTTGTTTCCTTAAATACGACTACTTCCGCCTTTTCCTTATTCCAGTTTATAGGATGGAACAAAACAGACATTTCATTTTTTTTCCAATCAGATACCACTGAAATTCCCAGGGAAGATTCGTGATGGGGGGTGAGCTCGGCAAGCCATTCTTTTTGGGAACGGAAATTTTTTAGGGTGAGGATCTTTTTTTTATCAGAGCTCGTGCTTGGTTTGAATGTAAGAGAAGTGAGCCCAGTCCCGATTCTTATCTTTTTGGTGGAGTTTTCTTTTCCCCATACGGCTGTGACATAGTGGTTTCCGGTGGGATAATGTTCCAGTCTTAAGGGAGCTACTCCCTTGAAAAAACCATTGATGAAAATTTTTCCCTTTTCAGGAAGGGTATTCATAGTCACTTGCCCCATGGCGCCCTCTTTCCATACCTTGTCCTTGGCTTTTTCAAAATAACCAATGAGTGAAGGAGGAAATTGCATTTCACTTAAATTGAGAGTGGGGTTTAAGCGGGCCGCTTCGATCATGGCCGCATTCATTTCCTGCATTTTCCCAAGATTCTTATAGCTTGAGGCTAACAGAAGGTGGGCTTGAGCTAGCGAGGAAAGATCTTTAAGCGTCATTTGTTCGGGCTTAAGTGTTTGGATGGCGTTTTGAAGGGTTTGAGCCGCTTTTTCATCACTAAAATTAAACTGATCATCCATAGCCCGATTGATAGAGCCGGATAATGTTTCAGAAACGGGTTGGGCAATACTTGTCTGAATTCTTCGTTGGGCCAAGTTGTTTTTAATCGCTACAATGAGATTTTTTGTTTTTTCAGGTTGATAGTTTTCCAGGGGAACGGAGATTAAGGTGAGGTTTCCGGCTTCGGCCCTCAGGCAGAAAAGACAAAAAACAAATGATAGAATTTTTTTCATTGTTACCGAACAACAAATTCGACACGCCGGTTTTTGGATTTGGCTTCTTCTGTTTTTTCTGTAGTGGCAGGATGGTTTTTACCGTAGCTTACCACCACGATCTGGTTTTCACTGACTCCCAAGGCCAATAATTCTTTCATGACGGCACGGGCTCTTTTATCGCCCAATTCAATATTATAGTCGGCGCTACCACGGTCATCACAATGTCCCTCAAGAAGAAGAATGGTTCCGGAGTTTGCCTTAAGCCATGAGGCATTGCGGGCAATCAGATTCATGTCGGTGATTTTATCCTCTCCCAAATTGAAATAAAGGGGGGAAACCATTTTTTCGCGCGGGCTTTGGGCTGTTTTGTGTGACGTCCGTACCGATTTTTCAGAATGGCAGGCATTTAAAACAGAAACAAAAAAAAGAAAGGGGATGATCATCAGGATTTTTTGGTTCAATTTTTTAAGCATACTTGAAAAACGTGTAAGGGACCATTCTTGTAAGGGCAATTCATGAATTGCCCTTACCTTACATAAAGAAAACCCTTAGCTCATACTTCAAACAAATGGGGAGGCCAAGCTTTTTATTTTATGCGGTGCGTTAAAATGATGAGTATTTTCAGTGGTTTAACATTGACTTGACAAAGGGAGCGCGCTAGGGAGCCGTTAGTTACTATTTTTTTCCCACCGTTTCCT
>MGPH01000006.1:20665-41731 GCA_001797365.1 Deltaproteobacteria bacterium GWA2_45_12 | reverse complement strand
CGCTTCCACGCTCTGCTGCTGATCTGGATCTTGTCGAAAAGACAGCAACGACCATGCGGAACGACTTGCAGCAAAACAGTTCCTTCCATGTTCTTGATTCAAACAGGGTGAATACCATTCTTAACTATCATCTTGGTTCTCTTAAAAGTGAGATGACTTTACCCTCTACAGCCGAACGCCATTTGGCGCGAGCCAAGCAGCACTGGTTTAACCGTGAATATGGCGATGCCGAAGTTTCTGTCAATCAAGCCATTGCATTCCTTAAACTTGAAAAAGAAAAGGGCGATCTTTTGGTGGATGCCCTTTTGACCAAAGCCGTTGTTTTTCAGGAAACCAAAAGAATGACTGAATCAAAAGAAGTGTTTAATCAGGTTTTGAAAGTGGACCCCTCTCTGACCATGGAAGGGCTTCCCTTGGCGGGTCAAACACGTCAGGTGTTTAATCAGGTGAGGCGGGAGGTTTTGGAAAGGCAGAGCGGGGGCTTGGAAATCAGGACGGATCCTCCTGCCGTGGGAGTTTATTTAAATGGCATCCGCAAGGGAGTCACCCCCCTGACCCTGAATCATCTGCCCGAAGGAAATTATCTCTTATCGCTTGAGGCCAATCATTATCTGTCTGTTCACGAACCCGTTTATATTACGGCCAGTACCACCCAAATTGTGAATCGCAAATTGCGCTGGCAACCGCAAAGTGAAAAGGCCCAATTTAAAATGGGCGCTCCGCGTTCGACGCCCGAGGGGCTGCAGGAAGCCGTGAAAACAGCTTCCCAGGTGGGGGATGCCTTGAAGGTTGATAAAGTTGTTCTGGTGACCACGGAAACAAAAGCCGGAAAAACCCATGTGGTTGTACGCACCATTGATACGGGTTTGCAGGCTTCCCATAACCCCATTGATGTCCCTGCCGAAAACATCCTGAAAAATGAAGAGGTCGCTGTCGGAAAAATTGTGGCCCAGGTTAAGGAACAAGGAAGGTCCAATGTGCTGCTTGACCCCCAAAAATATCTGGAGCCCGATACGGGGGATATACGCGTGATGCGACGTGTGAGGCCTTTTTCAAAGTCGCCGGTTTTTTATTCTCTTTTAGGTGTGCTTATTGGAGGGGCCGTGGGGGTTACGGTGGGGACTCTTTTAAATGATGGAAGCGGGGATGGAAGTTCTTCTTCATCCGATGAGGGTGGGGTGGATATTGGATTTTAATGGTTCGACCACCGCGTAGCGGGGTCCCGTTTGCGGGACGGGGCTTCAGCCGGAGGCTGATCCGTTCTCTGGCGGACACCATGTCCAAGTCTGGACACCCTGAGCTTGTCGAAGGGTGACAATTTTGAAATGAACTATAGAAAATTTTTATTATCTTTTTTATTTTCTTCCCTTTTCTTTTTTCAACTCCATTGCGGTGGAGGCGAAGAAGGAAAGATAGAATTCATTTCGGATAATCTGGCCCTGGTTGTCAGTAATACACAGTCTTTTAATCCCAACATCAATCACGGAAAAATTATTTACTACGAAATAACAGTGACGGGCCCTGATCTGGGGAAAAAATTCATCAAACGTTTTTCAACTAAGACCAGGCGGGCCCGTGTTTTGGGTATTCCTGTGGGGAAAAGCCGCACTATTTTAGTGGAAGCTTTTAATGCCAATGGTGTGGTGATTCGCCGTGCCAAAAAAGAAGGTGTGGCCATTGAAGGTGCCAAGCTTACCCAAGTGCAGTTGGCCATGGATGCAGTTCCCATTTTCACCAATGTGGCTGACAAAGGCCTGGTGCGCCATGCCAAGACCAGACTGGGTATTTTTGGCGAGCCAAATTCTCGTCTGCGCATTCATGAAATTGATGATGAAGGGGATGCCTTGGAAGTATGGGTAAACCGATCCACCCATGTTGCTTATGTAGACACTTCCTCTGATGAAGGTTTGTTTTATTTTGATTTGCCACGGGTTGAATTGGGTATTCACCGTTTTCGTGTGACCGATGAAAATACGGGGGAATCATCAACCATACAAGCCAGTTTCTATGCGGACAAGATGCAGCCGGGATGGAATTTTGTATCCGGTGGAGATTTGGTCGATGAGGGGGAAACTCGCATGATGACAAGTGTCGGACAGTTTTTTTGGCACCCCGTTTGGAATTCAAAAAATGATTTTGACAATTATTCAACAAGTGAAGTGGTCAGTGCCGTTGCACAGGATCCGTAGGGGCGCCCCTTGGCGCGCCCCACAGGGAAGGGCGCAGCAAGCAGCGCCCGTACGAATTCCGTAGGCGCGCCCCACACGCCGGCAGGGAAAGCGGCGCCCATACGTTGGGGCGGTTGCGTTGCCCGCCCCTATACGGGAGTTAATATGTTTTCAAAAAACCTATTTGTCTTTACACTGATTTCATTGACTCTCTTTGCTTGCGGTGGAGGAGATGGGGGCCCTAGCGGCGATGCGGTAAGAACGGCTTTTCAATTTGATTTTCCCGAAGCTGTGGATGCGGTCAGTGGGGATGCCTTAAAAGTGTCTGCGGTTGTGACCGACTCTCATCCGGATGGAACCAGCACGGTCCTTATGAAGGAAAGGGATACAAAGCCAACCATCCGTGGCAATTATTCTTTGACAGCCGATGCTTTTAATAAGGGTCAGGAATATGATGTGACATTGAAAATTTATTATCGGGCTGATATGTTTGACGGGCTGAAGGCGGGCCCCACGGTTTTGGGGGAACAAAATCTTCCCGAATCAGTCAGCTTATCGACGGATTTTGCTTCATGTCCCACCCTTAGTTTGAATCCCGACAACTCTTTAACCCAAGGACGTAAATGGATGCTTTTGTGCAAGGCTAAAATCACCACTATTTTAAGTAAATCCCAACTTGTTCTTGTTCCCCTTGAAAATATTGATTGCGGTGGTTTTGATGCCGATGGCGACAATCTGGATAATTTGGATGAGCTTGATCGTTCGGTTCATCCTTTTAACGGGGATGTCGATCACGATTGTACTCCCGATGGCCAGGATGCCTTCCCCTTTGATGTGAGTGAATCACTTGATACGGACGGTGATGGTGTGGGGAACAATGCCGATAGTGATGACGATGCCGACGGTCTTCTGGATATCGCTGAACCGGATTTGGGAACCGATCCCTTAAAGGCGGATAGTGACGATGATGGGGTGGCCGATGGCTTTGATAATTGCCCTTTAAGCAAGGGTTCTGCAGATCAAACCGATCTTGATCTGGATGGGCAGGGCGATGTTTGTGACAATGATGATGACGGGGATGGATTAAATGATTCGGATGAGGTGCGGTTTGATGCTGATCCCTTTGATTCTGACACGGATGATGACGGGTTAAACGATGGTGCGGAAGTGGCCCGTGGAGCTTTTGTGTTGGATGCCGATTCGGATGATGACGGTGTTCTTGACGGTGCCGATGCTTTTCCCGTGGATGCCACGGAAAGCTTGGATGCCGATGGGGATGGCGTTGGGGATAATGCTGACTTGTGTGATGAGCAGGCGGAACCAACCAATGCCGATACGGATGGGGATGGGTTGGGCGATGCTTGTGACAATGATGATGATGGGGATGGAGTTCTTGACGTGGATGAATTACGTGTGGGTTCCAATCCTTTAAATGTGGATAGCGATGGGGATGGTCTGCTTGATTGGTTGGGGCAGGGAGGGCGCCCCGCTGATCGTGATAATTGCCTTATTGATGTCACTGTCGGTAACGAACTTGATGCCGATGGGGATGGTTATGCTGCAGGCACACGTTGTGATTGTGCCGATAATAATGCCAACCGTAATATTGGATGGACTGACCTGCCCGATGTCAGTGGTGTCGATAATGATTGCGATGGTGTGGATGGACGTGTGGCCAAAGCCGTTTTTGTTAGCCATGATAACGGCGATGACAATAACGATGGCAGTCTCAACAATCCTGTAGTGTCCATTGAAAAAGGGGCACAGTTGGCGAAAGCTACAGGCAAAGATGTTTATATTGAGAGTGGCAATTATATTTATGACGATGAGCCTTTTTATGTCCCATCCGGTTTAAAATTGTATGGGGGCTATGATGCCGGGTTTGGAAGCCGGAGTTTTTCTGCAACCCTTCTTGGAACAAATGTCTTATCCACTCTCGTTTTGGCCGACCAAACGGCTACGGGAACTCTTTTGGATGGGTTTTCTATTGTTGCCACACAGAATGCTCCAACCAGTATTACTGCCGTTTGGGTTGTTGAAGGGGAATTGACTTTAGCCAACAGTCTTGTCAACGCCTCCAATTTTTCCCATACAACGGTCATCGATGCAGAAGACGCTGTGCTTTATTTGTATAACAATGAAATGGAGCCGGTTGATGGGGACAATGTTTCCACAGCCATCCGGCTTTGGCATGTAACGGGTACTTTTGATGGCAATGTCATTGTGAATGCCCTGCCTTCCGGTCAGCGCACGGGGATTCTTTGTGATGACACCAGTGGCACCACTATTACTCTTTCCAACAATGTTATCGATATCTGGCCGGGAGTGGCTTTTGGAAACCCAAGCCGGGTTTACGTCAACGATTGTAATTTACAGAACGACATCCATTACAGGGCAGGCCCGTTTGATTCATTTGATTTGTTTAACGGGTTTTTAAATGGGGGTGGAAATCAGCTGGATGAGTGGTTTTAAAAATTATTGCCATATTTATGGGTTTTATGATATGGGTATATGGTATGAAAACAACCATTGATATATCTAATCCGCTTTTTAATGAGGCCAGGCGCTACGCGCAAAAAAACAACAAGACGTTCAAAGAGCTTGTTGAATCTGCGCTTCGGCAGTTTTTGAACATTTCCCGTTCTCCAAAGAAGTTTAAATTGAAAAAATGTGCTTTTAAGGGAAAAGGATTACAGGAAGGTATTCGTGAAGGAGATTGGGAACAGATACGTTCCCTTATTTATGAAGGGCGTGGTGGATGATAGCGGTTGACACCAATATATTAGTTTATGCCAATCGTGTGGATTCTCCCTTTTATGTCCAAGCGGATGCCTGCATTACTTCATTGGCTGAAAGTGGGGCGAGCTGGGCAATCCCTTGGCCCTGTCTTTATGAGTTTCTGACGGTTGTCACGCATCCTCGAATTTATAAGCCATCGACCCCGTTGAAAGAAGCTTGTCTCCAATTGGATTATTTGTTGCAGAGCCCAAACCTTCACTTGATTGGAGAAGATGCCGAATACTGGGTTGGTTTCCGAGAGCTGATTGAATCTTCCAAAATCACCGGCCCTCAAATACACGATGCCAAAATTGCGGCGATTTGCCTGCAAAACAATGTGCGTACCCTATGGACGTGTGATCATGATTTTAATCGTATCCCTTCTTTGAAGGTTATCAATCCCTTGGTAGCGATTCATTAAGTTTTTCTAAAAACCATTGATCGAACAAACAAAACCGGGACTTCATTGTAATGAAGGCCCGGGGCGAATGCGGCACATGAATGCCGAGGATTTTATGTGATAGAATTTCCCTTATGTACCATTTCTTTCAATCGTTGCCCCTCCGCAGAGGCCTGCCGTCACGGTGACGCTATCGTTACAGAAGTTAATGGTCACTGTTGGGTCCCCATCGCCTGAGATTCCGACAGTACAAGAGCAAAATTCGGGGTTTCCGAATTCAGGGGTGATGGTAAGCCCGGTGCATAAACCAGTACCATAGGTAAATGACAACCCGGCAGGGGTCGATTGATAGACTCCCGTAGTTATATTTTGTGTCAGTGTGAGTGTGGCTGTAACAACGGGAAGAGCTGGTCCGCAGGAAAAATTCTTCTCTGTAATTGTCCACGTGCCATTAAGGGCCCCATCAAAACCAGTTCCAGTTCCGGTCTCAGCAGTTCCAGTTCCAGTTCCAGTTCCAGTTCCAGTTCCAGTTCCAGTTCCAGTTCCAGTTCCAGTTCCAGTTCCAGTTCCAGTTCCAGTTCCAGTTCCAGTTTCGGTTCCTCCGCTTCCTATCCCAGGGCCGCCTGTAAATCCCCCAGTGAAACTTTCGCAGCCTGTGAGGATTGTAGGTGTACATGTCAAGGTAGAGGGATTGCAATCAAGGCATGGTTTGCAGTCGCTTGGTTTTTCACAGGCCCTACCTTCATCGGCTTGATCTATTGTATTGGTGAAGAATTGAAAGGATTCGGGAGAGGGTTGACATGTTTGACTACAAACACCATTTTCGCAAGTGGTGGCACAGATGTTGGGGGTACATTCAATGGGATAATTACAATTGTCACCCAAGTTTTTACTTCCAAAAAGCGCTGTTCCAGCTCCGGTGCCAAAAAAGGATTCAGCTTGGGTATTACTCAATTGGGCGCATCTTTGCCCGGCATCCGTATTTAAACAGGTTTCTGAACAACAATCACTATCAGAGGAGCATTCCATGAGAGGAGGCATGCACATATCATCTGGCCGACATGTTCCATTGATACATGTAGAGCCCGTCCCACAAGATACCAAATCGCTACAGAACCCTCCTTGTGCTCCATTGGCAGGGGCATCATGAACCGTATATCCTGAGAAAACCGCATTCCCAAAAACTCCCACGGTTCCCCCTGAAGCCGCGGTGAACATCCCCGGAGCCACCAGTTGCCGATACGTACAATGCCGTTCGCCGAAACCGTTGTAAGAACCCGTACAGGTTGTCAAATCGTCGCAATCATCATCGTCATCGCAAGAAAGTGTCATGAAGAGTGATCCGGCCACGCAGGTATTGCTGCTCTCTGTTGAGCCTGTGTCGCAGGTATCCCCTGGAAAACAATCATCATCATCATCGCAGGTGCAACTGCTGTCACCGGGGCGACATTTAAAAAAACCCGTTGTTTGAGTGGGATCAAAATTTCCGCCAGGGGCGTTATTGACAAACTGCGTGACGAAATCGCCGCAACCGCCATAGGCGCATGAGGCTGTGTTCTCACGTAGCAAATCCTTGAAATTGTCCATGAGGGTGGCAGGATTAAAATTGCCCAAGCTACCGGCATCGCGAATACGGGAAATAATATCATAGGCAGCGGTTGGGCCTAGATAATCGGCATCATAATCGTCTAGTTCATATTCTCCGGTTGTCTCATTCCGGGGAAGCGTGGCCATGACGGCAGCAGCACCCCGCCCAATATTATCCGGGTCCAATCCGCCGCCGTTACGCACATATCCTATAAAGGATCGTCTGGCTTCTGGATGGCCAAAGGCACTAAAAGGATTCTCCTCTAAACCTCCAGCAGCCCCACCCAAAAAGTCCCTGGCATAATTGCGCCACACGGTGGTCGGGTAGGTGCCCGCAGTCATTTCGGTGGAGGTTAGTTCCTGGAAAGGTCCCACCAAGGCGAGGAGGTCGGGTGTCACTCCGGCTGCAGTGGCATCATCCAAGGTGTCCTGCCAAGGGGAAGCACCATCTTCATCAAGGGTGCAGTAACTGGTGATGTAAGTGTTGATGGTGCTGGAGGAAGTTTCGGTTACATCCCCAGTGGCAATGCTTGCATCAGTCACCGCTGTTCCTACAACGGCTTCAAGGGCGGTGGCATCATCATCGGCCATGGCAGCTACAAGGGCATCCACGGTACTTTCGGTGGCTGTGCTGCTAGAGGTATAGTCGGCCGCTGCTTCAACCAAGGCGGCTGTGTATCCCCCCGCAGTGTCTGTGGCGGCCGTGTCATCGGCAACATCATCAAAGTAAGCAATGCTGGCATCAAAGGCGCTGTCCATATCAATAGTATCTTCGCATCCTACCAAGGTTCCATCGCATCCGACGATGGTGGCCGCCGTGGCGATGGTGGTGATTGTATTGACTTCAACAGGATCAGGAGTGCCCCCTGCGGTGACCGCCGCTTGTTGGGTGGTTGTGGGAATAATCAAGGTTTCAACAGGGGACATGGTGGGTGAATCAGCCACAATGATGATGCGTGCGCTATATTGGGCGGCAGTCAGACCTGTTACGGTGCACACACCATTGCTATCGGCCGTTACTTCGTTACCGATGGTGGTGCCACTTAAATCTTCAGCGTGGCAAGTCACCCCTCCAGCTGCCACTTCGGTAATGGCGGCTTTTACTCCTGCGGCTTTCATCAGTCCACGCATGGGCGAGGAGATACTGGAACTGGGCACCGTAACGGTGGCTTGAACACTCACATTGCCCGTGGCGCTGCTGCTATCATTGCCGTCCTCACCCGAGCAGGAAGTACTACCCACAATTAAAATGATACCAAGAATGAAATAGATAAATTTTTGCATAATTTACTTCCCCCTTTAATTCATAAAAAAATATTTTTTAGTCAGAGCACCCTTCTACCAAGCAATAAACCTGCCAAAAACAGCTCTCTTGAAAATAAGTGAAATCATGTTGTTAGCGATAAATGAGAGTGAGTTAAAAAGAAACAGATGGACAAAAGGATGGCAGTTTTTTTCGAATACTGAGTTAAGCTTTTGATTTTTAAATAAATTAAGAGGATGGGCAGAAAAGGTCGTATTCGTCATCTTTTTGACTGAAAAGATGGAGGAATCTTAAGCAATTCTAGACAACTACAACGATAGCTTCTTGAATTTTCCTTCCGGAATATTTCGCACCATAAGCATGATCCATCTCCAAAACCAGGGCAGATAAACAATGTCTTTTCGTTTTTCAATGGCTTTAACAATGCCACGGGCAATTTTTTGAGGAGAAGCAAAAAGAAAATTTTTCTTCATGCCCACTGTCATGGGAGTGTCGACATAACCCGGTTTAATCGTCAACAGATGCACCCCTTTTTTGAAAAGACGTTGACGCATCCCTTGAAGAAACACATGCACCGCAGATTTAGCAGCAGCATACACATAATTACTTTGTCTTCCCCGGTCACCGGCGACAGAAGTGATAATGGCCATGAACCCTTTTTGTCGTTCGCCAAAATAATTTCCCAATACCGTCAACAAAGAAATGAAACTGAGGGCGTTTATTTGGAATGTTTCCAGAGTTTTTTCGACACTTCGTTCGCATTCTGTTTGATTAGGTAAAAAACCGTGGGCCATCAGCACCCCATCAAAATCCCCAAAGGTTTGGATTATTTTTTTTAAAAACATTTCCTCATTTCCCATTTTGGTTGCATCAAAAAGAGCTGTTTCCACTTGAGTAGCCCCACGGATGACCAAGTCCTTGGCCAGGATGTCCATTTTTTCCTGGTTGCGTGCCACCAGAAATAGCGCAGCTCCGGAAGTGGCAAAAATTTTGGCCGTTTCTTGGGCTATGCTTGAAGTGGCGCCAATGATGAGGATTTTTTTCATGGTATTTCCTTTATTTTGTAACCCTTCTCCAAAAACTGGAAGAAAATTTTGGATCGATGAAATTCGAAAATTCCTTCCACTGTGGATAAAAATCTTGAAAATTCTTGGCCGACATTCGGGCATCCTTGGCCGGATAAACCTTTCCTCCGGCTTGGATCACCAAGATATCAAGCCCGTCTAGCAATTTAAAAATCTTTTGGCCATGAATAGGAAAATCCAGGGCGAGAGTGACCCCGGGTCGGGGAAAAGAAAGTATCCCGGGTGATGGTTTGTCGCCAAAAATTTTAAGGACACTTAAAAAAGAACCCAACCCCGTTTGTGCAATTTGGGCGAGCATTTTCTTGATTGTGTTTTGATGGTCTCCAAAAGGAATGACACATTGATATTGGAGAAAACCTTTTTTGCCGTACAAACGATTCCAATGGTGGAGGCGATCCAAGGGATAAAAAAAGGAATCATACGGAACAGTGTGAACACCCTGCTGTTTCTTTTTTAAAGAGTACCAGACAGAATTCATTGCCTTAAGTGTAAAGTGGTTTAAGAGCAGAGAGGGCATGTTAGGTAAGGGCAAACGTAAGGGTAGACGTAAGGGCAATTCATGAATTGCCCTTACTTGTGTCCTTACTTGTTCCCCTACGGCATGATTCCCCCTGAAAAAAATCCCACGGCCCAATTTTTTTCCTGAAGCCAGGCAATCGATCCAAGCTACTGTGTATTCGTGGGTGAGGTCGGAGGCAAGGGATAGTTCAAAAAAATCATCCAGGGTTGAAAAGGAAATAATTTCTTCATCGATCAGGGTATTCTCGATGCGTTTAAGTTTGATTTCGGCCCAAAGAATAAGTCCTGTCAAACCAAGCCCGCCGATGGTGGCTTTGAAAAAATCTTCATTTTGATTTGGGGAGCATAAAAGCCGCTCTCCATTGGAACGCAAAAGTTCAAATTGCAGTACGTGGCTGCCAAAGGTGCCAGCCCGGTGGTGGTTTTTACCATGGACGTCATTGGCGATGGCGCCTCCCACAGAAACAAATTTTGTTCCCGGAGTAACCGGCAAAAAATAACCGTGGGGGACAACCAGATCCAAAATTTCTGCAAGAGAAGTTCCTGCCTCGCATCGAAGCAGCCCCCGGGTTTTGTCCCCTACGCTCGTTGGCTTCGGGGACGAGCCTTGCTGGGTCAAACCCTCCGCCTTTGAAGGGTCTTGGGTCCAGGGCTTGCCCTGGGGTGCATACCATTGATCAAATTCAAGAAAATGGGAAAGCGGGGTTGTATCCAGCAGAATGCCGTTTTCATTCAGGCAACTATCACCATAACTTCGGCCATAAGCGTGAGGAAGGACGGGAAAGGGTAAAGAGGCCAAAGGGGGAAGTTCGTTTTGCCAGGACACGGACATAACCGAAGTATGCGTGATCTTCGGATAACCGCCCCATGATGAAGTGTGGTTCATGATTTATCCTGTGGCTCTGTGAATGAGAAAGGCAATGATGCTCCCTACCATGTAGCTGATGGGGTCACGAATGGCAAAGGCGATGGGGTCGTCATTCATTTTGCCCCGATGTGCCAAAAACCAGATGCGGGTGACCCAATAAAGTAAAAAGGGGGCGATAAACCATAGTGCAAACGGATGGTGATACAAACGGACGACGTCCCCGCTATTGATGTAAAGAATGAAGATGAGGACTGAAATAAATCCGGCGGCGGTCCCACCACTTGCAAGAAGGGTTTTGTCACTTCCCAGATAGTTCCGGTTGGCTACTTTTTTGTCCTCTTCCTTAAAAAGCGCCAGTTCTGAAAATCTTTTTACGAAGGCCAGGCTGATGAAAAAAAACATGGAGAAGGCTAGTAACCAGGGGGAAATAAGAACACGGGTGGCATGCGCTCCGGCAATAATTCGTAAGGTATAAAGCCCCGCCAAGACAAGCACATCAACAAGAAGCAGTTTTTTGAGGTAAACAGAATAAAGAAGAGAAACAAGAAAGTATAAAACAAGGGATTTAACAAAAAAAAGAGGTAGATAAAAAAGGGCCAGAAAGAATCCCATCCCTAAAAGAATGGGAATTAAAATCACTCCCATTTTGAAAGAGATGGCTCCCGAAGCAAGGGGGCGATATTTTTTGGAAGGGTGAAGCTGGTCCGCTTTAAGGTCTAAAAGATCGTTAAGAATGTAACCACCGGAGGCACAAAGACTAAAGGAAATGAAAGCGATCAGGGCTGCCAGGAGTTTTTCAGGATCGTCCATTTCATGAGCCAAAAATAATGGGATAAAAAGGAGCAGGTTTTTGGACCATTGATGAACTCGTATCCCTTTCAACCAAACAATCAAGTTTTTAAGCATGGCTTAACTTACCATTTTTAAGTCAAAACCTAAAAGCATTTTGAGTTGGTGGGGGGAATATGTTAAAAAGACAAAATCTCAATGAGAAAACTCCCATTCTTCTTCATCCTGCTTTTCGGCATTGCAATCACCTTTTTCTGGTTTTGGCTTTTTGGAGGGGTGACCTACGACGATTCATTCATCTATTTCAGATACGCCGCCAATTTTTTAAGGGGAAGGGGACTTGTTTTTAATATTGATGACCCAGTGGAGGGTTACACGGGCTATTTGTGGCAGATGATCGTTATTTTGGGCCTGTGGATTGGTTGGGATCCCATTGTCTTTGTTGAGTCGGTCAATGGGGTGGCCCTCATCTTTACAGCAGGGCTCTTGTTTTTGATGGGCCGGAGGTATTTTCAATCTTCTTATCTGGCTTTGGGGGCGCCTGTTCTCTTTCTTGTTTATCCTGGAAATGCTTTTTGGGCCATGGCGGGGTTGGAAACGAGTTTCTATGCTTTCTTGATGGTGGGTTGTATTTTTTTTGGCCTTTACCATGACCAAAATGCCTGGCAGCGGCGTTTTACAGGATTTTTATTTTGTCTTTTGGCATTAACGCGTGTGGAGGGGATTGCCTATTACGTTTTTTTCCTTTTTTTTGATACTTTTTGGAATTACCGGGAAAGTAAAAAAGTTAATTTCAAAAGATTCCTTGATTTTTGCTTCGGCCTTCCCTTTTTTGCATTTTATCTTTTTTCGCGGTGGCATGTTTATGGCCATCTTCTTCCCAATACTTATTACGCCAAGGTAGGCTTGAGTTCCCATGCCTTAAAAAACGGTTTTTATTATACGATCGATTGCATCAATACCAGCTTGGGGGGTGTGGTTTTATTCCTTGTTTTGTTGATCCACGGATGGTTTTTTTTACGCCATTCCAAGGCATGGTGTTTGTGGTTGGGTTTTGTGCTTCTTTCGTTTTTCTTGTGCATTACAGGGGGAGGGGACAATCTTTTTTTCTTCAGGTATTTAAATCCTGTTTTATCGTTTGGGTTCATCCTTGTGGCTGCTTTTTTGGCCCATGCCTTCAGGACGGCCTTGTTGATGACAAGCCTTCCATGGAAGTGGAGTACTTTATTTTTGGGGGTATTGCTGGTTTTTCATCTTGTATTTGGGGGGCTCTACGGTTTTTTTGGGGAAAACAGGGTTTTTCTTTTTGTGAGCAATAATCGTTCGTTTTTTACGATGGCCCGTTTTCACGGGCTCCTTTTTAAGAAGATGCTCGGCTCAGGGCAAAGCATTGCCTTAAACGCCATGCCTTTTGTGGCTTATTTTTATGATGGCCAGGTTTATGACATGCTGGGGCTTGTCGATAAAACCATTGCCCATCGGAAATTAGAAATGGGAAAACGCGTCCATGGGCATGAAAAAGGGGATGGGAATTATATTTTATCCCAACGTCCCACCCTCATCATGTTTAATGGAAGTCCCTTCCTTGATGGGATGCCAAGAACACTTGAAGAGTTTGCCAAACTTCATCCATGGCTTCATGTATCGGATGTAGAATTGATGCGAAACCCACGGTTTCATGATTTATATGAAGTGGTAAATTTCAAAATCCGGAATGGATATTCTTTTTTCTTTAAACTGAAAGGGGACCCCATTGATTATGATGCGGGGGACTCCTTTATAAAAAACAATGAGGCTCTTTTTTTGGGTGAATCCTTTGCCAAAAAGAAACCTTTTTTTGAAAAATCGCTCCAATTTTTTGGGAGCTTTATGCAAAGTAGGGCCGGGGCCATCTTTTTAAAGATCGAATGGTTCTTAGGCCCCTTATTGAGGTAATTTTTCTATGTCTGAACATTCCTCCATTTTGTTTTGGAAAAGTATGACGATCACTTTTTCTTTGGCCTTGATCGTCACGATAGGCGTGAGCTTTTATTCCCCCTGGAGAAAGCCCTTGTTTGAAAATTCTGATTTTGAAATGGGAAATTTAACCCATTGGACTCCCCATGATCTGGCTTTTGTGGATCAGCCGATTTTCCATGACAACCCCATCTATCGTGGATCAACGCCGGCACGTCCCCAGGGTCAATATTGGATTGGCAGTTTCGAAGATCGCAACAGCCCTGGCAAACCCTCCGGACATTCCCAAGGCGATCTTCCCATGGGAGAACTTGTTTCGGATGAATTTGAGATTACGGGGGATGTTATCACCTTTCTTATTGGGGGTGGGGATGGAAGCGGGCAAACAGGTGTGGCTTTACTTGTTGATGGAGAAGAAGTCCTTTTTGAGCCCGGTCGGGGCGCTTTAATTCAAAGTGAAAAAATGCTTCGTGTGGCTTGGAATGTTTCGCGTTGGAAGGGTTACAAGGCAAAAATTATCATTCGTGATCAATCCCAGGGATCATGGGGCCATATCAACGCTGATGATTTTCTCTATGACTGATTTCGATGTTATTTCTTATCATTAGCCAAATTTTTTTGTTCACTTACGCTTCATGATTTAGAAATGATCTTCATTTTCTCCTTAGCGTGCCTTGTCTAAGGCTCTGATGTTCTTTTCTTCTTTAACCAAGAAAAATTATCCCTATCACGATCAACCACATGGGTTGTTTTGATACAAAAATCCAAGAGATTAAATTGTATTTTTTTTTATGGGTTCACGAAAACCCAAATCATCTCAAGGGGATTTTTAAAAATTTTAATCGTCTAAATTTTGGCAGTCAAATTGCACTCAAACACCCTCATATAAGTTTTATCTTTTAAGGGAGGTGTTATGAAGAAGCATATCATTCTTGCTGGGGCCTTTTTTTGTCTGCTGATAACCTCATCATCTTTTGCGCAAGCCCAATCACAGGGTTTAACCGATATTACCGGCAATGCTTATGAAGCTGAGATCAGAGCCCTGGTGGATGCCGGTCTCTGGAGTATGAATGGTGCCACAGAATTTAAACCAAACGACCCCCTTTTATTAAAAGATGAAATTCATGTCCTTATTTTAGCTGCGGGGCTCTCCGATGAAGCCGCGGCATTTACAGGAGGAATTTGCACTAATTCACCTGAAATTTCCTACGCCAATTATTTAAAGATTGTCCAATATTCCACATGTCCCAACCTCAATGCCAAGATATCCATGGCGGGGGCTGTTGTTACGGCAGGAAAGACGCTTCTTAAAAATGGGGCCAATAACAGCAATTATTTTTGGATGTCATCGGTCAACTATAATGGTCCCAGTTCCTATTTAGTGCCGACAGCTCCTTTTGGCATTTCAAAAAGCTATTTCAAGTTTGCTTATCAACTGCAAGCCCTTCCAGGTTTTGATACGAATGCGGATCCTGCCTTGAATATTTACGGCAAAACGGTCATTAAACGAGGGGAAGCGGCTTATTTGATTTATCATGCCGTTGTGGTCCGCGATGAAAATATTCAGGTAGGGGATTATGCCATGTATCTGGCGGATGCCCAGGAAACTGCGGGGTTTCCTTCTCCGGTGAATGTCAATGAAGCGATGCCCCGTGGTTATGTACTGGGGTTGGCTATGCGTCTTTTGAAGTTGGAAGGATTTATGGATTATCCCGATGTGGTGGACAATCCTTTTGCAAATATCCCTGATGATTATGAATATATTCCCGAACTTGTTGAGGCCCATAACAAAAATATTTTGAGAACGGGGGAAGCCAATTTTAGTGGAGAAGCGGGGACATGGGTCTTTAGTTACGAAGCTTATCTCACCCGCAAGTTCGTGGCGGTATGGCTTTATCGCATGGTTCGAGATATCCCCGAACTGGCTTCCAGAATGAATACGATTAATGCCGAGAACTCTTTTCTTGTCTTTAGTGCGGATGACTTGGGAGCCAATCAATCGGATCTCATAAGAAAATTGGCACGCGTAGCCTATGTTACGGGTGGGCTTCCCTTGGCTGAAGTCGATGAAAATGGAGAAATCAATAGCCATTTTAATGGAGTGCCTGAAATTGAAGAAAGCATTGTGATGATTTATAGATTCTTGGGGGTTGATCCCACCGAAATGCGTGATGCCGATGAAGATGGTATTTCTGATAGCCAGGATAATTGCCCCGATGTTGCAAACCAGGATCAACAAAATACCGATGGAGATGATGAAGGAAATGCCTGTGATCTTGATGATGATAACGATGGAATAAGTGATGAAATGGATAATTGTTCCCTTCTAACCAATCCAGCTCAGGAAGATGTTGATCGTGATGGAGTAGGGGATGTGTGCGACTCCATCATTGATAGCGACCGTGATGGTGTTGGTGATGCTACTGATAATTGCCCGTCTGTTTCCAACCTGGATCAAACGGATTTGGATAACGATGGTGTGGGAGATGCCTGTGATGCCCTTGTAGACCGTGATGGTGATGCGGTTGCAGATTTGGCAGATAATTGCCCTCTGTTATCCAATCTTGACCAAAAAAATACCGATGGGGATGCATTAGGTGATGTATGTGACGGGGATGATGATGACGACTCTGTTTCTGATGCTTCGGACAATTGCCCCCTTACCTCCAATTCAAATCAAACCGATATTGATCATGACAATATTGGAGACGCCTGTGATCCTCTCATTGACCGCGATGCCGATGGGATCATGGATTCTGTCGATAATTGTCCCGACATGGCCAATGGCACCCAAGCCGATGCCGATGATGATGGTGTGGGCGATGCCTGTGATGCAAGCCCCGATCCTGTCCCCGAACCTTCGGCTAATTTTTGTCCCCCTTATTTGGAATCACCCCTGTATGCCGGCAGGGAAAGGAGTAGTCAGATTATCCTTAACCCCCCAAGTTCATCTACGGACTTTAGTTGGTTGATTACCATCTCTAACACCGCACCCAACACGGAAGTTCTTCTTAGGGATGGCATTTATCCATTTCCGGATGCTGATGAGCTTAACTATGACAGATATAAAATACGCGATGATGTCACTGTACGCAGCTTGAGTGGAAATAGAAACGGCGTGATCGTTGTCGGGCAAGGGTTTGGTCCCATGAGCGAGGGCTTTTTGATTACGGGGAAGAATGTTGTTGTTGCGGACCTATCCATTACAAACATGCGCAACCATGGCATCGCCATCAAGGGCGAGTTAGGTGCCGAAGCGGCTCATATTTATAATGTGAATATGTATGATATTGGGACACAAATGATCAAAGGGACTCCCGATTCGGTGAATGGCTCAAGTAACAATGTTATCGCTTGCTCCAAGTTTGGTTACACCACCCTTGATAAAATTGAGGGGGACTATATTGCCGCCATCGATCTTCACCGTTTTCACAACACGCTCATTCGCGATAACCTGATTTATAATTTCATGGGAGACGGATCCGGTTGCGAAGTGGATATCGATTGCGGAACCTATGTGACTCATCCTGCGATCCTGATTTGGAACCAGTCAACAGAAACGCTCATCGAGCGCAATGTTTTCCTCAATAATTTCCGTTCCATTGCCCTGGGTCTTACCAGTGGGCACACTGGGGGTATTGTGCGGAACAATTTCATCTATCGAAGCCTGCCTGGTGATGCAGGAATTGAGCTCCAGACCGCCAACGGAACCAAAGTTTACAATAACACTGTCCGAATCGTCGGTTATCAGGGAGCCATTGAGGCCCGGCAGTCCCAAAATCTCGATATCCGAAACAATCTCCTAAGTTCGCCGTTTTACAACCGCGGAAGCAATACCGGTTTGAACGTTCAGAATAATATCGGTGATGCCAAGGATTCTGATTTCATCGTGGCCGATGATGTTCACCTGGTTTCCGATGCGCGTGTGACGGGAATGGGTTCCGTGTTGACGGATGTGACTCAGGATATTGACGGGGAAGGCCGTAATGGTTCCAACGACATTGGTGCCGACCAATATTCCTCTGAGGTCAATCCGAATCCCACCCCAACTCCTCCAAGTGATGCCGACGGGGATGGAGTGGCTGATGCTTCCGATAATTGCGCCTCTGTTTCCAATGCCAACCAATTAAATACCGACGGAGATGCGCAAGGCGATGCCTGTGATTCCGATGATGACAACGATGGAGTTGCCGATGCTCAGGATGCCTTTCCGACCAATGCCAACGAATCGGTCGATAGCGATGGAGACGGCACGGGTAATAATGCCGATACCGACGATGACGGTGATGCGGCAAGCGATAGTGTTGATAATTGCCCCATGGCCTCAAATCCCAATCAGGCCGATTCGGATGGAGATGGATTAGGAGATGTTTGTGATGCGACTCCTAGTGGAGAGGGTGGCGGCACGGGCGAACTTAATATTCCTCTTTCTATAAGCCTACCCGCTGGGGCTTCCGGATCTGTGCCTGTAACCACCGGTGTTCCTGTACCCCTTGATGAGGTGGGCCCCTTTACCGTTGTTGATAGCCAGGATGTGGCTGTGCCCACACAGACACGTATTCAAGTAAAATCCACGCATCAATGGCTGCTTGTGGATTTTCAAGCCATGGCGGGCAAGACCTATTTCCTCAAAAATGGCCAGAGCCCAGCCCCAGCCACCGCGGTGACAAGTTCTGCTCGCACAGGGGGTGGAGTGACTGTGAATACGGGAGCAGGGCGTTTTGAAGTTCCTGCAACCAGTGATCTCTTGGCCAATGTTTTTAATGCTTCCAACCAGCTTGTTGCCTCTGGGGGTCAATGGAACTGGCCCTCCAAAGCAGCCACTGTTGATATTGTGGAGGCTGGACCCATGCGGGTCATGCTTCGCGTAAGTGCCAGAAGCCTCACGAGCAATCTTGATTTAACGGCAAGACTCCATTTCTACGCTGGCAAACCCCATGTCCGTGCCCAAATTACCTTGGGAAACATGAGTGATAATTGTGATGACCTGAATAATACTCCCGATTGCATCTATGTTGATGGTAGCCGTAGTCTTTCTTTGGAGGATGTGACTTGGGCATTGAATTTGTCCAATCCGTCTTCCAAGGATGAGGTTCTTTATCAAGATTCCAGCGGAACCGACCAATGGAACCGTTATGCGGGACGAACCCCACGCATGCAATCCGGTGTCACTTTCCGCGGATTCCAACGTCGCGTCAACGGCACCGTTACTGAATCGGGAAACATGGCCAATGGTATTTTGAGCTATGATGGGATTGGAGCCGAGGTTCCTTATTTCCGTGAAAATTTCCCCAAAGCGCTTCGTGCCAAAAATGGAAAATTGGAATTCGGGATTTTCCCGGCGGAATTTTCCACCGTCCATCGCTTAAGACCGGGGGAAGAGAAAACCCACGAGTTATGGCTTACCCTAGATACTCAAACACCTCCCGTGTGGAAAGCAAAAGCAACCCCGTCCTTTGAACATCTTCGCCAAACCCATGCCTTGGGTTTCATGGGACCCCGGGTTGCGGGAAGCAATAGTGAATATGAGACATACATCGATATCCAATTCAATCGCAACGGCACATTGCCTTCACGATCCTGGGAGTGCAGTGGAAGCCTGGGTGGTGATTGCTCGCTGACCAATTCAATTGAGGAATTTGATCATTTTGGTTGGACGGACTTTGGCGATATCCCCGTCGATTTCGAGCAGGGAACAGCACCTTACAATTTAAAATACGATGTGAACCTGGGATACCTACAACAATGCCTAAGGACAGGGGATCCCACTTATTGCAAATGGGCTGAAATTTCCAACAGACATTTTGCGGATATCGACATCATGCATTGCCGCCCTGACGATAACGGAAGCCTCTACTGCGGTGGAAATTGGGCACACAGTGTTCATGACGAATCCGGCATTCGTAACCCCCATCGCAACGCGAACACCCCCAATCCAGATTTGATTCAGGGGATAGCGGGATTGGTTGGTTGGAGCCTTTTGACAGGGGATGATGTGACCCGGGATGCTGCCCTTGAAATGTCCCAAAGTCTTTATACGCGTATGTCCAACGACAGATCCACTTCTTGTGCCATCGATGCATGGGGAGGAGGGAACGGAAGTGGTTATGGCATGCTGGGTGCCAACGCCAGAGCGGCTGGTAACGTGGGGCGCAACATGACCTGGGCCTACAAATTAACGGGCAATACAAATTACCTTAATAGTGCTGCGGGTACAGCGCGCTGGTACCAATGTGAACTTTCCCAAACCCAATGTGTCAGTGGCAGCTATGGTTGGTCGTATGGTCTTGTAGGTCGGGCCATTGGCGAGTACATCGTGGCCAGCCGTGATGCGAACATTCCTCTTGATCCTGATGCACTCCCAGCGATGAATGGTGTGCTCAATGTTATGAAGCAAAGCACGGTGATAGAAGGCAATAAGGCACTCTGGGGTCCGACTGCCTCCTGCCCGAATGTTCCACGTCAGGTCAGTTCTTGGCTTGCTTTGGGTTCGGATGCCTTTGCCTTGGGTTATGCAGTGACCGGTGATGAAACTTTATTGGATGACTATGCCGCCCCCTATTTTGAAGCGGCCTCCGATGATCCATTTTATGAAGGTGATTTGAACACACAATACCATTTCACCAAAGAACATGTGAACATGGTCACCACCGGGTTGGTTTACCTTCACTTTGCCAATGGGGGAAGTGTTCCAAATCCAAACCCCAATCCTAATCCGGACACCGATGGCGATGGCGTGCCCGATTCATCGGATAATTGCTCCATGGTCGTTAATGCCAACCAGGCCGATGCCGATGGTGATGGAGTGGGTGATCTTTGTGACCCAACGCCCAACCCAGCTCCTATCGACACCGATGGCGATGGGGTGCCTGATGCATCGGATAATTGTTCCATGGTCATCAACGCCAACCAAGCAGATGCCGATGGCGATGGTGTGGGAGACCTTTGTGATGCTTCGCCAAATCCCAATCCTGATCCCAGCCCCAGCCCTGCCGGTTCATTAAGTTTTCAAGAAGGGGCCGGTGGATATTCTGGGACCAGGGATACAGGTGTGGGGGCCAGAGCCTATCCCCCTGAAAATGTCGCCAATTATGGGGGGGCGGGGACCTTACGCACCTACAGTTATGGCGATCGCCAGATGCTCATCAGGTTTGATTTAAGTCAAATTCCCACAGGGGCCGCCATTGATAGTGCTAGTCTGGAATTGTTTGCTGAGGCCATTGAGTATCCCAGCAGCCCTGCCATCCATTGCTATCGTGTGACCCAAGATTGGGTTGAAGGATCTAAGCTCCACGAATGGGATGGGACGGCCGATGGCGCCACTTGGATCAGTCGCGGGCCGGGCATGGCCAATTGGACCACGGCCGGTGGAACTTTTGCCGAAGAAGTTTGTTCGACCAACGTCGCTGTCGGGCAAAAATCATCCTGCGATGTGAAGAGTGCCGTTCAAAAATGGGCCAATGGGACCGCACCGAATTACGGTCTTATGTGCCGCAATGAAATTGAATGGGCCAATGGGATGTTGTTTACTTCGTCTGAAGGAGCCAATGCGGCCAACCGCCCCAAGCTGACAGTTAATTACAATGGGGGAAGCGGAACGCCCCCACCTTCAGATGCCGATGGCGATGGGGTTGCTGATGGCAGCGATAATT
>MGPH01000006.1:19437-20643 GCA_001797365.1 Deltaproteobacteria bacterium GWA2_45_12 | reverse complement strand
TCAGCTTAATACCGACGGGGATGCCCAAGGCAATGTCTGCGATGCCGATGATGATAACGATGGCGTTGCCGATGGCTCGGATAATTGTCCGGTAAACGCCAACGCCAATCAGACCGATGCCGATGGCGATGGAATGGGCGATGTCTGCGACGGAACCCCCAACCCGACGCCCGCAGATGCCGATAGTGACGGTGTGGCCGATGCCTCTGATAATTGCCCCAGTGTCGCCAACAGCGATCAGGGCAATGTGGATGGGGACTCCATGGGCAATGCCTGCGACCCCGATGATGACAATGATGGAGTTGCTGATGGTAGCGACAATTGCCCGCGCAATGCCAATGCTGCTCAAACAGATACGGATGGCGATGGCGTGGGCGATGTGTGTGACCCTACCCCCAATGGAAGTGGCGGGGGCGCTGGAAATAGTGATGATCTTAGGGCGACCAAACTCCAAGGCATATCCAACCGAGTGAACGGATTTACGGGCAGTAGCTCCCTTGCCCAACCCACGGCTTTGACAGTCTTCCATCGTTCAGGACAGACCTTCATCACCTGGACTGAAAATACCTCCATTACCGGAGAGAGCTATATTGTGTATCAACACAATAGCCCCATTACGGGCAGCAACCTGGCGCAAGCCACACCCCTGGCTATTGTCAAGGAAGGTTCAAGCACGTATCGCACCGAAGTTTCGCGTGGACGCGGGCAAAGTCGTTACATCATTGAAGACAACGGCCCTCAACTTGCCGCTACAACGGGCTTGTTTGTAAATACGGCGGCAGTTTCGGGATCGGCCTATTATGCCGTAGCCACGGTTTCTGGAAGCCAGGCCAACAAGTCGACCTTTAATACAGGGAATGCACTCACCACCGGTGTCAGTGAAACGATGAACGATCCCTTGCCTGTTTTGGTGGGCACGGGTTCAGGCAGTGGTAACACCAGCCGCATTTACACCCAGTTCATGGATTACCATAACTGGAACGAAACCATGCATGGGTATGCCTATAATTATTCGGTGAGCGTTCCATCGGGATACAATCCAAATACGACCGACCCCATGCCCATCACGGTTCATATTGATGGTAAAAATAGTCGGTACATGACGGTGGAACCCTATGTGTATGGAATCTGGGTTTCCATCGATGCCCCCTTTGTTTCCAGTTATGCGGAACAGGATTGGTACTGGGGATATAGCTGCAACCATGA
>MGPH01000006.1:0-19423 GCA_001797365.1 Deltaproteobacteria bacterium GWA2_45_12 | reverse complement strand
CCAATACAAATGTGAGCGCCGGTCCCATCTGCAATTTTTCGGAAGTAAGAATGTTGCGTGCCCTCAAAGACACCATTCTGGATCCTTATTATTCCAATCACGCAGATCAAACCCGTATTTATGCCTATGGGCATTCGATGGGTGCTTCCGGTTCCATTACCTGGGCCATGCATTATCCCCAAATCTTCGGCATTGTGTATGCCTCTGAAGGTATGACTGATTATGCGGGCGATCCTGTTTTTAGAAATGAAAATATCGGCCGATGGGGACCTTTGGCCACCAATAATCCTGTGCTCAATCTTGGGATCGAGTGGGTGGATGGGTCTAACACGGCTGAGAGCATTCGTGCCCTTAACGGCATGGGCATTTGGGATTACATGGACCACAAGACGATCGCCTGTGATCCGAATTACCAGGACATGGACACCGCCTTCATCATTGCTGTTCACGGAACCAATGACGGAACCATTCAGCCGGCCTCGCAAGGGTATCCTTTCTATGATTGCATGAACGATGGTCGACGCGGATTCATTGGTGAGGTCAATACGGGCTATCATGGGTGGCAGGGGTATGCGCCCGCCGATGACATCAATTTCAGGATGTTTAGTTTCCCGTGGGGAGACTGGGAAGATGGCATGCCCAATACCCCGGGAGTCGATCGCAGTTTCCCTGTGAAAACTTATGTGGCCTTCTCTGATTCAACCTCAAGCGATGTGGGGCGAACCAGCGGAACAGCGGCCTACAACGAGTTCCTGCAATGGGATGTCAAAACCATTGTGGATCAAGCCAATCGTTACGAAGTGAGCATGTATGCCCGTGGTTCATCCCAAATAGCGGATGTGACCCCTCGCCGTCTGCAAAACTTCGTGGTCAATCTTGGCCAGCGTTTTAGCGTTACCTTGGGAAGCGCTTCTCCTATTAATGTGTTTGCGGATGGGGATGGTGTACTCACTGTGCCTAATGTAAACATCCCCACCGGTGGCGTGAAAATGGTGATCATACCGAATTAAGGGCGTAAACTACATCCCCCGCCACCGCGATTGTTTTGGGCTTGAAGATTAACCCTGAAATTTTGTTGGGCTGCGGCTGTGGGCGCACAGCAGTGGCCATCAAAGCATGTCGTACCGTCCGGGCAGGTGGCGTCTTCATCAATCTGTCCGTCACAATCGTCATCAATGAGGTTGCAGCTTTCTGCAGACACTGTTGTACATGTCTGGCAAGAACCGCCGACGCAATGAAAATTACCTTCGCCGATAGGAACAGGGGGAGGCAGGAAACACTCTGTGGCGGCTTCATCCACCAAAGAATCGCCATCATTGTCAACGCCATCACAACGATCTTCGCCAGCCGCATTCAGGCCACCCTGACCTGTGCCTTCTACGGGGCAACAATAACTTTCTCCCAAAAGACAGAACCGGTTGGCTCCGCAAATATCGCCATCATCGGCTTGTCCGTTGCAGTCGTCGTCTTTGTTGTTGCAGGCTTCGGCTATTATGTTTTCAGCCAAGCAGGTTTCACAGCTACCACTACCAGTGACACATCGTAAATTACCCAACGCTGATCCAGGAGGATCGCCAATATCATTGCTATGGCAAGAATCGGTGCCATCAATGCCAATGGTGCATCCATCGGCCATGGCATTGGGGATCGCCCATTTTTGTTGAAACAACAAAACAGATAAAAATCCGAGAACCAGTAATACGCCGGTCAGAAAAACTTTTTTCATAGAAGATTCTCCTTGTGAAGGGTTAGTGGGGAAAATTATTTATTCTTAAGAAGTTTAAGTCAATCTGTATTTGTAGTTTGTCTTTAGAATCTGATCCCTTCAGGGAACAATAATCCTTTTACATTCCTTTCCAAATATGATGAATTATTTTTTCGATGCATCCACTTGTTCAATCTATGCTCAAAGGCGACAAACGTGCACTCTCCCGCCTGATGACCTATGTCGATAACCGTCACGAAGATCTCATGAAAATCATGAAAGAAGTTTATTCCCATTGTGGAAAAGCTTATCGCATTGGAATTACCGGTCCTCCGGGTGCAGGGAAGTCAACTTTGGTTGACAAGCTGATTCATGCTTTTCGAAAACAGAAAAAAAAGGTGGGAGTTATTGCCATTGATCCCAGCTCCCCCTTTACCGGGGGCGCGGTGTTAGGCGACCGCATCCGGATGACCGAACATGGCGCCGATGACGATGTGTTTATCCGTTCATTGGGGTCGCGCGGATCCCATGGCGGGCTTTCCCGCGCCACGCGTGATATTGCCAACCTCATGGATGCTTTTGGCTTTGACATCATTCTTATTGAAACGGTGGGGGTGGGGCAGACCGAACTTGATATCATGGCGGTGGCGCATACCACAGTGGTCGTCCTTGTGCCTGAATCGGGGGACACCATTCAAACGATGAAGGCGGGCCTCATGGAAATTGCCGATGTCTTTGTGGTGAACAAGGCCGACCGCGAAGGGGCTGACCGGATCTTTGCCGAATTAAGGGCTTTAGTTGAGATGGCCTCAAGCACCCAAAAGGTGCCCGTTTTAAAAACACAGGCCATTTCCAATAAAGGCATTGATGAATTGATCTGTGCCATTGAAAATATTTCCAGGGAAAACAAGGCCGGTTTGAAAGGCCTTTTAAAGGAAGAATGCACCGATATTGTCTTGGCGGAACTTCATCAAAAATTAAAAGCCGAAATGGAAGGTAAGGGGATGTTTACGGCATTGGTCAAAAATCTTGCAGAAAAACATCATAATCCCTATGAGACGGCCGCAGAAATTTTGGAAAAAATAAAGGTCAAATAAAATTAAAAGATCATCGTGGCATCCCCCTTTAAAAAAGGGGGGTAGGGGGGATTTGTTCCCGTTCCAATTCCCGTACCCGATTTAAATATTTTTTATGAGAAAAAGAGAGGAAAAGAGATTGTTAAAAGGCAATACGGGAACGGGAATGCAAGCGGGCTCAAATCCCCCTTAATCCCCCTTTTTTAAAGGGGGACATCATTTGGGAATAAATGATGTGAGTAAATTAAATTTTACCCACTCGAAAACGCGAGCACCCAAATTAAAAATAGAGCAGAGGTTATTGTATGTCATCCATCCAAGCTACCAACCCAGCCACCGGTGAAAACATGGGAGAGATTCCCGTGATGGAAGAAGCCGAAGTTAAAATGGCCATCAACCGGGCCCGGGTGGCCCAAGAATCATGGGCCCAAACGAGTTTTATTCAAAGAAAAAAAATCATTCTTTCGGCACGTGGCATTATTTTAAAAAACATCGATTCGATTGCTGAACTTATTTCAAAAGAGAACGGCAAACCCATTCTGGAATCCATTTCGCATGACATCATGCCCGTGATGGATTTGATGACTTATTTTGCCACCAAAACCGAGCCCCTTCTTAAAAAAGAAAAGATATGTTTGGGGAAATGGTCTTTTTTGGGGCACAAAAGCCACATCGAATATTATCCTTATGGAGTTGTCGGGGTGATTTCCCCATGGAATTTTCCATTTTCCATTCCTTTGGGTGAAGTGGTCATGGCCCTTATGGTGGGTAATGCCGTTGTCTTAAAACCTTCCGAATTTACAAGCTTAGTTGGGCTTAAAATTGGCGAAATCATGGGCCAGGCGGGTCTTTCCCGGGATGTGCTTCAGATTGTTACCGGCGATGGTGGCACCGGAGCCGCTCTGGTCAAGGGTGGGGTGGACAAAATTGTTTTTACAGGCTCGGTTTCTACGGGGAAAAGGATCATGGCAGCAGCCAGCGAGAAACTTTTGCCCATTACCTTAGAACTTGGCGGAAAAGATCCCTTCATTGTGTTGCCCGATGCCGACGTCGATTTGGCCAGTTCGGCTGCCGTTTGGGGGGCTTTTTGCAACAGCGGCCAGGTATGTGCCAGCGTTGAGCGTGTGTATGTTCACCAATCCATTGCCGACAAATTTACAAACCTGGTTGTTGAAAAAACAAATAAACTTCGCTTGGGGTTTGGATTAAGGGGCGATGTCGATATGGGTTCCATGACGGCCGAAATGCAGATTAAAAAAGTGGAAGCCCAGGTTGAAGACGCCAAAAAGCGGGGAGCCACAGTTCTTACAGGGGGTGAGCGAAATGCCGATTTACCGGGAAATTTCTACAAACCCACCGTACTCACTCATGTTGATCACAGTTTTTCAGTGGTTGAAGACGAAACCTTTGGCCCGGTATTGCCCATTATGACCTATAAAACCGAGGATGAAGTGGTGGAACTGGCCAACGATTCTGACTATGCGCTGAATGCCTATATTTGGACGAAAAATTTGAAAAAAGGAGAAGCCTTTGCCTCGCGCATTGTGGCGGGAACGGTGAATATCAATGACTCGGTTTTTTCCAATGCCTTGGCGCAAACCCCCTGGGGGGGCCCCAAGGAAAGCGGTGTGGGGCGCACCCACGGAACCCTGGGTCTTTTGGATTTAGTGCAAATGCGCCATGTGCACACCAACAAAATGTCCTCCAAAAAGAATAATTTCTGGTGGTTTGGCTATTCCGAACAAAAACTTCAGATGATGAAGGCTCTCTGTTTTATTTTGTTTGGGACCTTTTTTCAGAAGATGGGAAATCTTTTCAAATTTCTTTTTTATTTCTTTAAAGTAAAAACATTATAAACATCAAAAAGCTTGGTCTAACTCCTTGACATCCAATCATAAATACTGATAATCACGGCTCCTTTTTGGGAAGTGGATGATAGTGAGACCAATTTGGAAAAAATAAAAGAAATAGTGTTAGAGGAGGCGTCCCGAGTGAGGTCGACTGAGGCCTACCTGAATGGTAGGTCGCAAGGAGCCGAGCGAGGGCAACGAACTATAACGCTATTTATTTTGTTTTTTTAGGCGCGTAGCTCAGTGGTAGAGCACTTGCTCGACACGCAAGTGGTCAGCGGTTCAATCCCGCTCGCGCCTACATAAGGCGCCCCTGGTTTCCACCTTCGCCCCTTTGGGGCTTCGGCGGATTAAGTGGCTCTAAGGTTCTCGGCTCGATGTTTCTCGCCGATAATCCAAGAGCCACTTAACAATCCCGCTCGCGCCTACAATTGGTAGGGGCGATCCTTGTGATCGCCCGTAAATAACAAGGGCGAATATCCTCCTGAGGCGGGCAGGCAAGATTCGCCCGTACGATATAAAAATGGTTTGCAGAACCGGACATGAAAACGATCCCATTGAAAAAATGAGGCATTCGTGTGCGCATATTATGGCCAGCGCGGTGGTCAGGCTTTTTTCGGGGACCAAGGTGACCATTGGGCCCTGCGTGGAGGATGGGTTTTATTATGATTTTGATTCCGAACACACATTCACCCTGGAAGATTTGCCGAAAATAGAAGGGGAAATGGCCAAAATCATCAAGGCCAATGATTCCTTTGTCCGGAAAGAGGTTTCCAAAAAGGAAGCCATCACGTTTTTTGAAAATAAAAAAGAAAAGTACAAGGTTGAAATCATCAACGGCCTGTCTGATTCCGAACCCATTAGCCTTTATCAGCATGGCGATTTTGTTGATTTGTGCAAGGGGCCCCATGTTGATAAAACGGGCAACGTTGCAGCCTTCAAGCTTTTGCAGGTGGCGGGTTCCTATTGGCGTGGGGATGAAAAACGGGAAAGACTTCAGCGCATTTACGGTACGGCCTTTGCAAGCCAAAAAGATTTGGATGATTATTTGATTCGTCTTGAAGAAGCCAAAAAGCGGGATCATCGCAAGCTGGGTAAAGAGCTTGAGCTTTTTAGTTTTCATCCAGAGGCTCCGGCTTCTCCTTTTTTCTATCCCAAAGGAGCCCTGATTTACCGGTTGGTCGCTGATTATCTGCGTGGTTTGTACAGCATTCATGGTTATCAGGAAGTGATTACGCCCCAGATTTTGGACATTGACCTGTGGCAACGTTCCGGTCACTTGGATCATTTCAAGGAAAACATGTATTTTACCGAGTTCGAAGGCCGTCAAATGGCGGTCAAACCCATGAATTGTCCGGGCCATTGTCTCATGTTTGGGGAACGAAAATGGTCCTATCGTGAGTTGCCTGTTCGTTTTGCCGATTTTGGGCGATTGCATCGTTATGAAAGAAGTGGAGTGACTCACGGGCTAACAAGAGTACGCACTTTTTCGCAGGATGATGCCCATATTTTTTGTACGCCTGAACAAATGGAAGGGGAGATCCAGAATTTTTTGAAATTGGTGCAAGAAGTTTATACGCATTTTGGTTTTGAGGAAGTTTTTGTGGCTGTGTCGACAAGGCCAGAACATTTTTTGGGAAGTATTGAAAATTGGGATGTGGCTGAAAAGCAACTGATGAGCTCGCTCCAAAAAGCTGCCTTAAAGTATCACATTAACCCCGGTGAAGGGGCTTTTTATGGTCCCAAGATTGAATTTCAAATAAAGGATGCCTTGGGGCGCCCCTGGCAGTTGGGGACTTTACAGGTTGATTATTCCATGCCGGAACGTTTTGGTTTGGCCTATATCGACCGTGACAGTACGGCAAAAACACCGGTCATGCTTCACCGGGCGATTTTGGGTTCGATGGAGCGTTTTTTGGGTATTTTAATAGAGCATTGTGCGGGAGCTTTTCCTTTTTGGTTGGCCCCTGTCCAGATTATTTTACTGACCATTACCGAGGCGCAAAATGATTATGCCACGGAAATAAAAAACCTTCTTCACTCTAAGGGATTTCGTGTAGAAATTGATGGCCGTAATGAGAAACTTGGATTAAAAATACGCGAAGCTCAGCTTAAAAAAATACCTTATATGGGGGTGCTTGGAGCCAAAGAGGCGCTTGCCAAATCAGTGGCAATAAGGCATCGCAAGGATGGAGATTTGGGAGTACTTAATTTAGAGGATGTGGCCCAAAAATTGGGTCAGGAGATTAACTAATTTTTCGCCGTTGGCTCTTTGTGGTTGTCAAAAAAAATCACAAATTGCCAACCAAGATATCAAGGAGGTTTTTATTTATCCCCGATTTGGACGCAGGCCGCCCATGCGGCCGCATTCAGGACCACGAATGAACGAATATATTCGTGTTCCTCAAGTAAGATTGATTGGTTCGGATGGTAAGCAAAAAGGTCTTTTTGCCACTGAGGCCGCTTTTCGAATGGCCAGGGAAGAAAATCTGGATTTGGTTGAGCTTGATCCCCATGCAAAGCCCCCTGTTTGCAAGATTATTGACTACGGAAAGTACAAGTATCAGCTGCAGAAAAAACAGCACGAGAGTAAAAAGCACCAAGTGGTGGTGCATGTAAAAGAAATCCAGATGGGTCCCAATATCAGCGAGCACGATATCCAGTTTAAGATAAAACACACTCATCAGTTTTTGGAAGATAAAGATAAAGCCAAGATTGTGGTCAAGTTTCGTGGCCGTGAAATCCAGCATGTGGAGCGGGCCAGGGAAATTTTGGACCGCTTTATTCGTGAAACAGCCGATGTCGGTGAGGTAGAAAGCCCTCCAAAGATGGAGGGGAGGGCCATGATGATATTTTTGGCCCCAAAATCTAAATAAATTATAAGTTAGGAGTTATATAGTTAGGAGTTAGGAGTTAGGAGAAAAACGGGGAAGGATATCTTCTATCTCCTCCTATCTCATAACTCATAACTATTTATTTATGCCCAAAATAAAAACAAATCGTGGTGCCGCCAAAAGATTGCGTGTTACCAAGAATAAAAAATTCAAGTTCTCAAAAACAAAGAGACGGCACATCTTAGAGGGAAAAAGCCCCAAGGAAAGCCGTCAGATGAGAGCTGGCACGTATGTGCACAAGTCGGATGAAGGAAGAATGCATCAGCTTTTGCCGTACGCTTAATGTAGGGGCGCCGCTTGCCGCGCCTGAACCGGGCACACCAAGGTGTGCCCCTACAAAAAACATTCCGAGGCCAGATTTATCAAGACCGGTTCCATGGTGGAATCGGCGCCGTAGGAATAATCTAAAATAAGTGTGTCAGTGGCATGTGCATGAGGTTCTGATTTTTTGACTCACGCACTTAAGCACTTAAACACTTAAGCACTTACTATGTCTCGAGCAACAAACAGGATTGCTTCACGCAATCGAAGAAAAAAAATATTGAAAAAAGCAAAAGGCTATCGCGGTGGCCAATCAAAGCTTTTCCGTACCGCTGTTGAAAAAGTGGCGAGAGGTTTGCAGTTTGCTTTCCGTGATCGCCGTGTTAAAAAACGCGATTTTCGTGCCTTGTGGATTACGCGTATCGGCATTGCTGCCAAAGAAAATGGATTATCCTATTCAAAATTCATTTCGGGCCTGAAAAAAGCCCAGGTGAATCTGGATCGAAAAATCCTGGCTGATTTAGCGGTGAATAGTCCAAAAAGCTTTGCTGAGGTTGTCAGTTTGGCCAAAAGTAAATTGGCCGCTTAATTTATAATGTCTAAATCCCCCTTCATCCCCCTTTATTAAAGGGGGAAAGAGGGGGATTTAGACAATTTGTTCAAATAACTTCCTTGAAAGACCTTCTCATTCAAAAATTAGAAACTCTTAAAATGGAAGCCAAGGATGTTTTTGTCCAGGCTTCTAATTTGGACGATCTTTATCAGAAGAAACTTATTTTTCTGGGTAAAAAAGGTCGACTGACCGAAGTTTTAAAAGAACTGGGACAGCTTTCCGTCCAAGATCGACCCGTTCTGGGTGCTTTGGCCAATCAACTTAAAGTTGAACTTGAATCTTTGTATTCTAATATTCAAGAAAATATAAATAAAAATAATATAAATGAGGGGCTTCAAAAAGACCATATTGACACCAGTTTGCCGGGCTTTAGGCTTCCCCATGGGCACGCTCATCCTGTCAATTTAGTTTTGGATGAAATGAAGGATATTTTTAGCCGCATGGGTTTTGATTTAGCCCATGGTCCTGAAATTGAGACCGATTACTATAATTTTGAAGCACTCAATATTCCCCAAAACCATCCAGCCCGCGATATGCAGGACACTTTTTATGTGGATGGTTCCAAAGTTTTAAGAACGCATACCTCTCCGGTTCAAATTCGTGTGATGGAAAAAACACCCCCCCCCATTCAAATTGTGGCGCCGGGGGTTGTTTATCGTCGTGATTCAGACATGACCCATACTCCCATGTTTCACCAAATTGAGGGTCTTCTTGTGGATGAAAATGTGACCCTGTCCCATCTTAAAGGGGTCGTTGAAACTTTTTTGCGCCTGATTTTTGAATCAAAGGTAAAAGTGAGGTTTCGTCCCAGTTTTTTCCCATTTACCGAACCTTCCTCCGAAGTGGATATCGGTTGCGTGTTTTGCAAGGGAGACGGGTGTCGCGTTTGCAAGAACACCGGTTGGCTTGAAATTATGGGGTGTGGTATGGTGGACCCCGCTGTTTTCAAATTTGTAAAAATTGATCCTGAAAAATACACGGGTTTTGCTTTTGGTGTCGGCATTGAACGAATAACCATGCTTAAATATGGCATTAACGATATCCGGTTGTTTTTTGAAAATGATTTAAGGTTTTTGAAACAATTCTAATATGAAAATCTCTTGCCGCTGGCTTAAAGAATTGCTTCCCGCTCTCAAACTTTCGCCTCAAGGGTTGGCTGAAAAGCTTACCTTAATCGGGCTTGAAGTTGAGGCCATCGAAGACCAATCCAAGAAATGGGAAGGGATTATTGTCGGATTGGTTCTTTCCAAAGAAAAACATCCCCAGGCCGATCGTTTGTCGGTTTGTCGTGTTTCTGATGGGAAACAGGAATATCAGGTGGTGTGCGGGGCTCCCAATGTCGAAGCAGAAAAAAAATATCCCTTTGCCCAAATAGGAACGGTTTTTCCCAATGGCCTGGTCATCCAAAAGGCCAGTCTTCGTGGCGTAGAATCCCATGGCATGCTTTGCTCGGCTAAAGAGCTGGGGCTGGCCGAAGAATCCCAGGGGCTGCTGATCCTTTCAGACAAAGCCAAACCCGGTGAAACACTGGCGCATCATCTGGGTTATAACGACCATATTCTTGAAGTAGCCGTCACTCCCAACCGTGGGGATTGCCTTTCCCATATTGGTCTTGCGCGTGAACTTGCCTCTTTTCTGGGGTTGCCTTTCAAACAAGCACGCAATTATTTTGTCGAAGGAACTTATCCAACCAAAACCTATGTCAAAGTACGGGTTCGCGACAGGAAAGCCTGTCCCCGTTATTGTTTAAGGGTGATTCGGGGAGTGGCCATTGGGCCTTCGCCCCAGTGGTTACAGGCCAAACTTGAAAGCCTGGGGGTTCGTCCCATCAACAATATTGTGGATGCCACCAATTATGTCATGTTGGAAACGGGCCATCCTTTGCATGCCTTTGATCACCGGTTTGTTCGTGGAGGAAGCCTTGTTGTACGCCGAGCTGAAAACGGAGAAGTTTTAAAAACCCTGGATGCCACCCACCGCAAATTGGACAAGGAAGATTTGGTTATTGCCGATGCCGAAGGCCCCATGGCGTTGGCGGGTATCATGGGGGGGGAGCATTCAGGGGTTCAACAGGACACAAGCCTTGTTGTGCTTGAAGCAGCGGCTTTTAATCCCGATGTCATCCGTAAAACAGCCAAGAAACTGGGCATGAAGACGGAATCATCTTACCGCTTTGAACGCGGCGTTTCCCCTGAAGGCGTTCGTAATGCCATGGACCGTCTTGCCCGTTTTATTCTTGAGTTTGCGGGCGGTGAACTTTGCCAACAAATTACGGACCTCTATCCGCGCAAGCAGGAAAAACTTCAGTTTTCCCTTCAGGAAAAAACAATCCATCGCCTTTTGGGTCCGGTCATCCCTTTGGGAACGGTGGGGCGCATCCTGAAACAACTGGGTTTGAACCCGCGGCGTACCAAAATGGGATGGCGTTTGGAAATTCCCCCTTACAGAAACGATCTGACTCGTGAAGCTGACATTGTGGAAGAAATTGTGCGTTTTTACGGAATGGATCAGATTCCCTCCCAACTTCCCCGGGTTCTTATGAGGGAAGAAGTAACCGAAAAAGATTGGTCCATCGAAAAACAAGTCCGCGAATTCTTGATTTCAAGGGGGTTTAGCGAAACCATCCATTACAGTTTTTATGACAAGGAATTGGCTGCAAAAATAAATTTGAATCAGGAAGGCGCGGTGCTTATTCAAAATCCATTAAGCCAGGAAATGTCCGTGATGCGCCAGTCGCTTGTTCCCCAGCTTTTGACAACCCTGGTAAAAAACAAACAAGCTTCCTCTTCATTAAGATTTTTTGAAATACGTTCGGTGTACCCGTCTTCTTCACTTCAAGAAAAAAGATTAACCGGTGTTTTTACGGGAGCTTTATGGGATAAGCAATGGAGAGCTTCCCCCAGGAACCTTGACTTTTTTGATGGAAAGGGGTTTTTAACATACTTGTTTAACCAAGTCGCTGTTTCCTGGATTGATGGAGCCGGAGTTTCTTATTTGCATCCCCATCAATCACTTAAGATCATGTGCGGTGATACAAGATTGGGTGTGTTGGGAGCCCTTCATCCTGAAGTCGCCCAAAAATTTGAATTTAACGAACCCGTGTATGTTTTTGATGTGTGTTTTGATAAACTGGTTTCAAAGTGGAAAACCAAAAAAAATGAATTCAAACCCTTGTCTCATTTTCCAAGTATCGGTCGTGACATGGCTTTGATTGCCGATAAAGATTTAAGCTTTGGAAAAATTTTGGAAACCATTTCAGGGTATACCATTCCATGGCTTGATAAAGTGGATCTCTTTGATCTCTATCAGGGGCAAGGGATTCCCGATGGTAAGAAGAGTTTGGCTCTTTCCATGATGTACCAAAATGCCGAGCGTACTTTAACTGATGAGGAAGTGAACCAGGTCCATTTTAATCTGGTAAAACGCCTCCAAAAAGATCTTGCAGTTTCTTTAAGATAAACGCTTGATAAGTATTAGTTTTTAGGTAAAATGTTTTATATCCACCTACGTCCCCGCTCGTTGGCGGGGACTTCGGCGGACAAGCCTTGCTGGATCAAACCTTCCGCCTTAGGCAGAGGGTTTTGGGCTTAGGGCTTACCTTGGGGAGTAGTATTCATTTTCATGAAAGGAAGGAAATTATGACGGAAGCTGATGATGAAAGCCTGGAAGGCGCCATGACCAAAGCGGATATTGTGGAATCCATTTACGAAAAAATTGGTTTCTCCAAAAAAGAGGCTCAGGATATTGTCGAGCTCATTTTTGAAACAATAAAATCAACCTTGGAAAAAGGCGAAAAAATCAAGATTTCCGGTTTTGGTAATTTTGTGGTTCGTCAAAAAAGACCCCGCATAGGACGTAACCCGCAAACAGGCCAAGAGATTGAGATTACGGCACGCAAGGTTTTAACCTTTAAGCCATCCCAAATCCTGAAGATGGCATTAAATAAATAAGTGAACGTGTGTTGTGTGTTGTGGGTTTTTGATTCAAATAATTCACGATATGCCATACGTATGGTTTTTCGAGTTGTTTTATGGCACAAACCCAACGTAGTGTAACCATTCCCGATAAACTTTATTTTAAAATTGGTGAAGTCAGTGAACTTTTAAACCTTGAACCCTATGTTCTTCGCTATTGGGAAACCGAGTTTAAAGACATTTCTCCCGTCAAGTCTCGCACCAATCAAAGGCTTTACAAAAAAAAGGATGTCGAGCTTCTTTTAAAGATAAAGAAGTATCTCTACGAAGAACGCTTTACCATTGATGGAGCGCGCAAACGTTTAAAGAGTGAGAAAGGGCGTGTTGAGGTTGAGGCCGAAAAGAGCCAGTTGGGCCTTGGAATTATTCCCTCTGAAAAGGAAAGTAGCTGGCAGCTGTTAAGCGATAGCATTAAATCAGAATTGGCCCAGTTGAAGGATCGGATTGTTCAGAATATTCCAAAATAAATCGTAGGGGCGAATCTTGTATTCGCCCTTGTAGTGACAGGTCGCGACTTGTCTACCGTTCAAGGGCGATCACAAGGATCGCCCCTACGTTTCAGATGAATTTCCTGATATCTCTTATCAAGACCTGGTTTTCCTCAAATCTTTTTACATATTCCCGATAATCTTTAAAAGGAGAGGCTTTAACCACGCCGTCCTTTAATTCAAAATCCCTTAAGCGTGTCAGCAAAAAACGTATGGCTGACAAGTCGAGGTAATAACCAAAACTATTTTTTTCCTTTTTTGTAAACCGGCGTACAGAAGTATAGCCGGTAAGCACGGCTTTTATTTTTTTAAGGTCAAAATCTTTTCCGTCATGACAACAGGCATGAATCGCCACACACACATCAAATAAAAATGCTTCCTTTCCGGCAGCCTCAAAATCGAGAATGCCATGAAGCTTGTTGTTACCATAAAGGATGTTTTCAGGAAACAAATCGGCATGGATAAGCCCCGACGGCATTCCCAAAGGTTCTTTCTTTTCAAGCTCTTGAATTTTATTTTTTACCCAGAGATGAATGGAAGGATGTTTTTTCTGTAATTTTTTCTGTACAGAATTAAAGACATGTTTTTGTCCGTGAATATCAAAACGATGTACAGAAAAATGTCCTTTTTTTGTTCCCACATGAATCTGGGCCAGGGCACGCCCCGCTTGAATCAGATGTTTGGGCTTAAGGTTTTTGCCAAAGAGCGATTTCCCATGAATTTCCTCAAAAAGGAGGATGGTCTTTTTATTTTGTAAGGGCAATTCATGAATTGCCCTTACAAAGGATACTGGTGTCCGAAACGGTAATCGCGCCTTCTCTAATTCCTCCAAAATATGCAGCTCACGCAAAAGCCTTTTTTTATCTGCGACCTCATCCACCTTAAGGTAATAATTCTTATCCTTATAATGCAGTCTGTAATAGGTATTCACCGTTCCCGCGACAATTCCCTTAAAAGAAAGGGGAGGGGGAAGGCCGAATTTTTGGGCCAGTTGACCGATCTGTTTTTTGTTAAGTTTGGTATAGAGGGCCATGGGCTGGCTAAAGTAACGAATTAACAAAAGCTTGGCCAACAAAATTTCTTCATTTTTATCAATTAACTTGTTAAATCATTTCAATGTCCGAAACCACCCCCATGATGGCTCAGTATTTTTCTATCAAGAACAAGCATCAGGACTGCATCCTTTTGTATCGTCTGGGAGATTTTTATGAAATGTTTTTTGAGGATGCCAAAAAGGCCTCCCAGGTTTTGGATTTGACTCTTACTTCTCGCAACAAAAACCAGGCCGATTCGGTTCCCCTGTGTGGCATTCCGTATCATGCGGCTCAAACTTACATTAACAAATTACTCGCTACCGGGCATAAAGTGGCCATTTGTGAACAAACCGAAGATCCCAAAAAAGCCAAGGGACTGGTCAAACGCGAGGTTGTTCAAATCTTAAGTCCTGGCTTGGTGTTCGACCCCGAAAGTTTGGAAGGAAAAGCCCCCAATTATCTTGCTTCCATCCTATTTAACGATCATAAATTTGGATTATCTTATGTTGATATTTCAACTGGTTGTTTTAAGTTAATTGAAGTTTTAGATGAAGATAAGCTCATGGCGGAGTTGTCTCGCTTGGAACCCAAGGAAATTTTGGTTCCCCAAGAAGGGGAAGGGGCCGATTGGGTTGAAAAACTACGTTCCTTATTTCCGGTTCGTTTGGCCTGTCTGGGAGGCTGGTATTATGACCGTGATTTTGGGGAAGATTTATTTATCCGTTACTACAAATTAAGCAGCGAGGCCCTGGGGTTAAATTCCCATCCCGTTGGGGCGATGGCGGCTGGGGCTCTTTTGGGGCATTTAAATGATTCCAAACTTCTTCAGGAACATATTTTAAGTCAGCCAAAAATTGTTTTCACCTCCGAGTTTTTGCATCTGGATGAAAATGCCAAACGCCATTTGGAGCTTACCCAAACCATGGCCACGGGGGAGCGCCAGGGGTCTCTTTTGTGGCTGATTGATCAGGCTTCCAGTTCCATGGGAAGCCGCCAGATTCGCGAGTGGATGCTCTATCCGTTGACTGATCTTCATTCCATCCAAAGACGGCAGGATGCTGTTGGTGAGTTTGTTGAAAACGCCTCTTTTTTGGATTCCGTACAAAGTTTACTTCAAGGCTTTGCCGATCTTGAGCGAATCCAGAATCGTATTCTGGCAGAGCAGGCCAGCCCGCGCGAGTTTAAGGCTTTGGCTTATTCCCTGGAAAAAATCCCGGCCATCAAGGATTGTTTGTGCCACTGTTCCTCTGCTTTGCTGAAAAGCTTGTGGCATACGATGGAAGATTTGTCCGATGTCCAAAATCTGATTGGTTCCACCTTGGTTGACGACCCGTCCCTGGCCTTAAAAGAGGGGGGCATCATTCGTGAAGGGGTGAATAAAACTTTGGACGAATTACGTGATGTCGAAAAAAACGGAAAATTCATCATTTCCACCATGGAAACCCAGGAACGGGAAGCCACGGGGATTTCTTCCTTAAAAATCCGGTTCAATAATGTTTTTGGTTATTACATTGAGATAACCAATGTCCACAAGGAAAAGGCCCCGGCTCATTACATACGCAAGCAAACCCTAAGCAATGCCGAGCGCTTTATCACACCGGCCCTTAAGGAATATGAAGACAAGGTCTTGGGGGCTGCTGAAAAAATCAAGGAACTGGAATACGGTCTCTTTTTGGAATTACGCGTCAAAGTGGCCGCCCAGTCGGAACGCATTAAAAAACTGGCGACCCATTTAGCTACCCTGGATGCCTTGGCGGGTCTGGCTTCTTTGGCTTCCCAGAGAAATTATGTGCGGCCGGTGATGGTCGACCTGCCCCTGTTAAATCTGACCAAAAGCCGTCATCCCATTATTGAAGCCTTGCTCGATGAGGCTGTTTTTGTTCCCAATGACATTTTTCTGGAAGGAAAACAGGCTTCCCTGATGATGATTACCGGGCCGAACATGGCGGGTAAGTCCACACTGATGCGGCAAGCGGCCCTTATTGTCATCATGGCGCAGATGGGGGGATTTGTTCCGGCGGCAGAAGCCAGGATTGGATTAACCGATCGTATTTTTACGCGTATCGGGGCTTCCGACCATCTGCAAAAAGGCCAGTCGACCTTCATGGTTGAAATGCTGGAAACAGCCCATATTTTAAAACAGGCCACACCCCAAAGCCTGATTCTTTTGGATGAAATCGGCCGGGGCACTTCCACCTTTGATGGATTAAGCATTGCCTGGTCGGTGGCAGAAACCATTCACGATAAAATCGGGGCACGCACTTTCTTTGCCACCCATTATCATGAGCTGACCGACCTTGCCGAAGAAAAGCCGGGGATCAAAAATTATCACATGGCGGTCAAGGAATGGAATGGGGAAATCCGCTTCTTAAGGGAATTAAAAGAAGGGGGAACCAATCGGAGTTATGGAGTATCTGTTGCGGCGATGGCGGGGCTTCCTTCCCATACCATCACAAGGGCGCGCGAGTTGCTTAAAATTTTGGAGCAAAAAGATTTGCAGTTTCAAGCGGAAGCCGCCTCAGGATTTCATCAGCCTTCGTTATTTGAGGAAAGAAAGTCCCTCGTAGAAGAAGAGTTGAAGAAAATCGATGTGAATGCGATAACTCCTCTTTCGGCCCTGAATTTATTGGCAGAGTTAAAAAAAATGGTAGGGGCGGGGTAACCCCGCCCGTACAAGGGACCGCCCGTACAAGGCGGGATAATCTCGCCCGTATAAACATATGTCTTCCGAAATCCAAACCTCCATCCAAGACAGTTTTGAGCCCATAGGATGGGATGCGCATGATTTTGTGCGCTATGTTCCTGAAATACTGCAAAACCCGCTTAAGGAAGCTTGCCAAAATTTTCTCTTTTTGTGCAACCAACAGCTTAAACTCCTTCACGAAAGAAATTATCATGCCGAACAACTTGTGGGCATTCGTTCAGCCATGATCGATAAGCTCTTGCTGCATATTTTGGAAACGATTGAACCGGAAGTCCGGCAAAAAACATCCCATCGTGGTCCGGGGGTTACCCTTGTGGCTCAAGGGGGATATGGGCGTTCCGAAATGAATGTCTATTCGGATATCGACATTGTTTTTTTATACTCAACCAAAAAAGGAGCCTACATTGAAACCCTGACCGAAAAAGTCTTGTATTTGTTGTGGGATTTGGAGCTTGAAGTAGGGCATGCCACACGCACACTGGCCGATTGCAAAAAGATGTTCCAGGAAGATTCAACGGTATTGACAGCCCTGCTTGATGTTCGCCTTTTATACGGGAATGAATCCCTTTTTTTGGAACTCAAAAAAACTTTGGCTGATTATTTAAAATCTTCTTCCAACCAACAAAAGACGATTCAGGCCAAACTTGATGAAAGAAAAAAACGAATTGCCAAGTATGGGGGATCCGTTTTTGTTCTTGAGCCCAATGTCAAAGAAGGGGCCGGTACTTTGCGCGACCTTCAACTTTTATTGTGGATGGCCAAAATCAAGGGGCAAAAGGCCACTTACCAAGATCTTATTCAAAATGGATACTTAGATGAAGATGAAGAAAAAAAGCTTGTGATGGCCCGTAATTTTTTGTGGCGCATTCGCAACGAGCTTCATTTTTTGGCCGAAAGAAAAGCCGATGCCCTTACTTTCCAGCATCAGGAGGTCGTGGCGCAGAAGTTGGGTTTTAAGGATTCCGTCGATGGAATTTTAGGCGTTGAACAGTTCATGCAGACCTATTACAGCCTGGCCTACGATGTTTATACCATCACCGACAAAGTGCTGCGAAAAATGAAGGCGGGCGGGTTTGGGTTTCATCAACTTATTCAAAAGATAACCACACGCAAGATTGATGACATCTTCCGCATTGTCGAGGGGCAGTTGTCCATCAAGAATCGTCAGGTTTTCATTGATTTTCCTGTGTCCATGATGCGTCTTTTTTCCCACATGCAGGAAAAGGGTTTGGCCCTTCATCCCGAAACCAGGGACCATGTAAGGTCCCTGGTTTCAACGGTCAATGACGATTTCAGGAACAATCCTGAAAACATCAAAATCTTCAGGGCCATTTTGAATTCTTATTCCAATTTGGGGGATGTGCTCATGGCCATGCATGAAACCCATTTTCTGGATGCCTGGATGCCCGAATTCAAAAAACTTCGCTGCCGTGTGCAGCACGACGTTTATCACATCTACACCATTGACACGCATTCAATCTTTGCCGTGAATGAACTTTCAAAGCTTGTCCGTGGGGACTACGATGCAAAATTTCCTTTCTATAAAGAAGCGCTACAAGCCGTTGTTCATCCTGAACTACTCACCCTGGGTCTTTTTTTGCACGATATTGGAAAAGGGGAGGGTGGGAACCACTCCGTCAAGGGGGCCGTCATTGCACGCAAGATTACCGAACGTCTTCAATATTCACAGGCAGAAGCCGATGCGGTTGATTTTTTGATCCAATCCCACTTGATTATGCCGCATTTATCACAGCGCCGTGATTTGGATGATCCGGAACTCATCATCAAATTTGCCCGTTCCATGGGAACCATGGACAATCTGAACATGCTATTCCTTCTTACGTGGGGGGATATCCGTGCCGTGGGCCCTGAAGCCTGGACCGATTGGAAAGACGTGCTTTTGCAGAAATTGTACAAACGTACCCATGAGGTCATCACCAAGGGCGAATTCTCAAAGGAAAAGACAATCGAACGCATCGCCCGGGTGAAAGAAACAATCATGAGTCAATTTGGTGACAAATATCCCAAGGAAGACAGCCAGAGATTTTTGTCGGTGATGCCCCCCCGTTACTTTTTTGCCAATGAAGACCGTGACATCGAAAAACATTTTTTGATGTTTGAAAAATCAAAAACAGAAAAACTGGTTTCCGACCATCGTGAGTTGGGTGAATTTAATTTGAAGGAAATCACCATTTATACCCTGAATGCCCCCCATGTTTTTTCGGTGATTACCGGGGTCATGTTGGCCCATGGCATCAATATCATCCATGCTGATATTTTTCAGACAACCCATGGATATGTGCTTGTCATTCTGGATGTCACTTTTCCTGTTTCAAGGAATAGTGTGGGCCAGCAATTTGAAAGTGTTCAAAAGGCCCTGGGCGATGTTTTGCTGGGACAAACCAAAATCGCCGACCTTATTGATAAGCAGAAAATTCCGGATTATCTGAGTAAAAAACCCGTTCAAAAAGCAAACAGCAAGGTGGTTCTAGATAACGATGTTTCGGCTTATTACACGGTCATCGATGTCTATGCCCATGATCGTTTGGGGCTTTTATACGACATTGCCCGTGTGCTAAATGAGCATGGATGTTTTATAGGGCTCTCAAAAATTTCGACCAAGGTGGAACAAGTAACCGATGTATTCTATGTAAAAGATATTTTTGGAAAGAAAATTACGGCCGCGGACAAAATTAAAATAATCAAAAATGCCTTGCAAAAGGTGATTGACTCTCAGGAAGAGATAAAATTTTCTAGGAGCCTGTCGGGGAAACATTTTTAGTAATTCATGATCGGCAACAGCCCCGGTTTTTGATATAAGGAG
>MGPH01000005.1:58280-80758 GCA_001797365.1 Deltaproteobacteria bacterium GWA2_45_12 | reverse complement strand
TTAAAAACCCTCATTATCAAGGGCTTCAGAAGACTGCAACCCATCCACCTCAACTTCCTATCCATTCCCTCCAGTGTCAGGGGCGCATATCAGTTTGTTTGAAGTGGCAAAATAAAAGGTCCAATTTTATTGCCGAAATAAGAGCGAGATCATCTCCTCAAATGGCTACCCAGGCCATACTACAACTCAAAAGTGGTGAGCAAAAAAAGAACAATTTACTGCTAATCGTTCCTTATCTTTCAGGGACAATTGTTCAAATGATTTCAAGTCAAAAAATGAGCGCTCTCGATCTGAATGGAAATTACTACATTCAAACACCAGAATTTCTGGCCATCCGCTTGGATCAGGAAAATCAATACAAAGACTCCCAGCCGATTAAAAAGATATTTTCCGGGAACAGCTCTTTGGTTGGAAGATTGCTTTTGACGCAGAAAGGGCCATTTAATTCTTTACGTGAAATCGGTGAATCAATTGCCAAACGGGGTGTTGGTCTATCGGTATCAACTATTTCCAAGGTTCTCACACGTTTGGAGGAGGAATTAATTGTACAAAAAGAAGACAATCAAATCCGTCTCATTCAATCGGATAAACTCTTAGATCAATTTAAGGAGGAATATGTTCCTCCCAAAATAGAAGAAATAATTAAAATAATGGTTCCCGACCCTTTTTCGCTGTTGAAGGAAAAATTTCCCACTTTGGCCTGGAGTTTAACTGGAGAAAGCTCGGCTTATAGATATACCGTGACAACCCCACCAAAAGTTTTTTCTGTCTATGTCACGGATTTAATCAATTTGGATGCCGATCCGAATGAAAGGTTTCCTAATTTGATTTTGAAACAAACGGGAGAATTGCCCGTCTATTTTGATAGGCTAAAGGAAGACGGACTCAATTTTTCTTCAAAGCTGCAATCTTATTTGGAGCTGTCACAGTTGGATAAACGTGAAAAAGAGATTGCCCAAGGCATTCGGGACGACATATTGAGTAACCTCAAATGAATGACTTACTTCTAACCCATTTACTCGAACTTCAGAAAGAACTCGATCAACAGGGGATCCACCCAATTTTAGGGGGTGGCTTAAGCCTTTACCTCCGGCAGACTTATCTTCCCTACCATTCCACGCGGTATCCTTTTGAAGTCCAGACCCGGTCCACCAATGACATCGATTTGTTTTTGAACGCTCAACTCATTGTAGATAAGAACCAAATTGAAAAGTTGAAAAATGTGCTTCGCTCGCTTCGATACGAGGTGGTGCCGGAGGCCAAAAACTTTCAGTTCTCAAAATCGGTGGATCTGTTCGGACAAAAGCGTGAAATTAAAATAGACCTTCTTTCTGCACCACCACCTCCAGAAGATCTGCAAAAAGTTGAGATTCACAAACCGAGGATTAAACCCATAGGGGTTTCCGACTTCCACGCCTACCTTACTCCAGAAGCCGACGGCATTGAAATTGGCGCTGTTGAAATGGAGATCCAAGAGCAGAAATTCCACATCCCCTCAGCGTACAATTATCTTATTTTAAAATTGAATGCCTTCGATGATCGAAAAGAGCGCAATGACAAGGACAGTGATTATGGGAGACACCATGCCTATGATATTTTTGCCATGGTCACGCAAATGGATGAAAAAGAGTGGAAGAAAGCCAAAACCCATTTTGAAGTTCATCGAGAGCAGGAATATTTAAAAAAGACCTGCCAGATTCAGAAAGAATGTTTTTCGAAGATGTCAGATCTGGGGCTGATTCGGCTTCAGGAAAATAGTGCCTATAAAAACCAAAAGACGGAGTTTACCCCGTATCTCCATTGATGTGAAAGCCTTGGAAACTGCGCTATTTTCTTTAGGCAAAAAAGAACCGCAGCCCTCTGTTTTTATTCAGGCCGACGAAGGGTCGACAACGGGAAAACTGGTGACCATCATGGACATGGCTTCAAAGATGGGGTTGAACAAAATCTCTATTGAAACAAAGAGGTAAGTGCATACACAAGACCCTTGATTTGTATCAAGAGCTTTTAAGTCTGGTGGAAGGCAAATCCGTTTTGCTTGAGGACTATGCCCGCAAAATGGTTTCCTCCGAAGAAATGCATGCGGCGGAAGTTGATAAGATGCTTCGGAAGCCGGGAGATATCAAAAAGGCTGCAAGCTAAATGAGCCTCCCCCGCATTAAGCTGCGGGGGCTACTCTCCAATAGTAACCTCTGATCAATCCCCACTGATTAGTTGATATTCAATGTGAAGCTGGGGTGCCAGGTTAGCTGATCCATTGTATGATTTTGCAACTCGTTTGCCGCTGCCGGTAATAATGAAAACCATTGGGTTGCCGCTTGTCCAAGCCCCTTGATTGGTAATTTCCTGCACAATCGCACCGATGTCCGTCGACCGTTGGCTTTCGGCGGCCTGCCCAAGGACATTCCACACTTCCGGAACCCAGTTAACACTGGTCGATGTTCTATTCCGTAAACTAATATTTCTCTGGTTATTGGTAAATGCTTGAGGGGCATCCGAAAGCTCACCCCTAATATCCAAGGAGGTATATCCCAAACTCGTCTCATCAACCGTGAACTGAAGATAAGCGCCCGTAACGAATGCACCTTGAGGTAAATCGACGCGCCCAAACCTAAGGCCCACGGTTTGATTGGCCCCATCTTCCACAAGTTCCAGGTCGGTACTTGTAAGATACATGGACCCATCGGCTCTTTCTTCTGCATCATCATTTGCAGAAGAAATACCGACATCCAATGTCATGACGGCAGGTTCCGGTTCAACAAACTCTCCTTCTGTGTACTCAACATGTAAAAGGGGAGCCACTGATGGCATTCCATTGTAGGATTTTGCCACACGTTTGCCCGCTCCTGTGATCACAAAAGCCAGGGGATTCCCGGCTGCCCAATCATTGCGGTTGACGATTTCCTGGACAATTGCGGTCAAATCGGAAGTCCGTTGTCTTTCCAAGGATTCGCCAAGGATGGCCCAAGGCTCCGGAGACCATGGAACCGAGCCGGCTGTTCTGGCCCGTGATGTGATGCCTCGGAGGGTGCTTGAATAAGCGGATGGATTGCTGGAGTTCTCACCGTAAATAGTCAAGGCTGTTCCATTCGCTGTTGCCTCATCGACGGTAAACTGAATATAGGCTCTTGTAATCGTCGCATGAGCGGGGACTCCCAGTGAAGCAAACCTGATTCCTATGGTTTGAGTGGATGCTTCCTGTACAAGTTCTAAATCGGTACTTGCCAGATTCACGGATCCGTTCGCTGCTTCTTCGGCATCGTCGGTAGATGAGGAAACACGCACCTCTGTTGTCATTGTTGGAAGTTCAATATCGGGAAAGAATTCGTCAAACCACATAAGAGCGGCGCCGTTTTGATTGTCGTCGTCGACAATCAAAATCCAATGATCCTGCGAAGTGATTGGCGTTACGGCAATTCCCTCCAAATTGCCCCCCTTGGGGCCATTGTATTCCACAAGGGTGTTAAACTGTCTTTGTCCATCCGCCCTTACAAAAGAAGAGAGATCGGTCAGTTCCAAATAATTACTGCCCGTATTATGCCACACATAAAGGACACCGCTTGACCTGTCGAATTCAAGCCCGCTGCTTTCACCTCGTGAAGTGAGATAACGTCCTACAAAATCATAGACACCGCTGTCAGGATCGAGGTCAAAGACATAAACACCACCACCATTTTGATGCGCGATGAAAAAGAGGCCCCCCATGCCGTTCTGGCTTGTGTAGGGTTCGCCATTTTCATCCACAAAACCGCTTAAAGCCAACCAATAGTCGGGAACAAAAGTGATCCCTTCGGATCCTGATCCTCCGGAAGTCGGGACATCGGATGAAATATTCCACTCTCTAAGGAGGGCCACGATACCATACCGGGAAACATCGTATTTTCTGATTCTATCAACGCCTTCAGCGATAACATAGACACTGGGCTCATTTAGATTGGCTTGAGTAATACCTTCCAGATCTCCGTTGGGATACCATTCCGCACGATTGGCTCCTTGATAATCAACTTCAAAACTCCCGTTCCCATCTTCAACAATCGCCCAAAATTTGCCGGGACCGTTCAAGCAAACCCATAAGGTGCGTGTATTTGGATTCCAATGGGCCCCACTTAAATTATCTGCAAATTCTGGATCCAGATGCGTCAAAATCTCGGCTTCTGTCCACAACTCTCCAGGCCAGGGGCTTGTTGCATGAACTTTTGTGATAAATGGAGATATCAAGAAAAAAACAGACCATACTATTTGTAGCAAACATTTCTGATAAGACATAAAAAACCCTTTCTTAAATTAATGAAGACATGACCAATTTTTTTTAAAAATATCAATAAATCATTATATTTTACAGGTAATTATTTAGGACATCTTTTAGTTTATCATTACGTTAGAGTCAATCTTTCTTATGGCATTGCAATACACAAAAATGAGCAAGGAAGGACGCCCTATTGTTTCCATCGCACAGGCCAAAACCATTGTTGCCATAAACGATCAAACTTTCTTTGCCGTCATCATGCCGGGAATCAAAACGGATGCCTTGGACGCCAGATGACATTCTGCACTTGGTTATAAAACCCCAGTGAAGTATGAAGGGGACTTGAAGACGAACACTCTTTCCCAGGAAATGCTCCACAAGATGGACGCCTACCGGCGCGCCGCCAACGATATTCCGGAGATTCGCAACTGGAAGTGGAAAACGTCATGAACGACACTTTGAAAGACGATCCGCTTTATGTGGATTTTTTGCAGATACTGAGACGTTCGACGGATCTGCTGACCGATGATCCGGTTCGCGAAGAAGTTTTCAGCGTCGAGCACCTTGAGCGCTATGCGGCTTACTTGGCCGGAAAATTCACGGTCAGTTCCACTCTCAAAGGCGGCCGCTCCATTTTTCCGGATTTAAAGAAAAATGGCCGAAAACTGCTTGACGCTTACCTTCGTCTCACGGAAGTTATTCGGGACAAAGAAGTCGCGTCCCCTGCAGCGGAATGGCTTGTCGATAATTTTCATATCGTGGAAGATCAAGTCAGGGAAATCAAGCAGGACCTGCCGAAGGATTACTACGACGAACTGCCGAAGCTTGCTACGGGCGAACTCGAAGGATACCCGCGGGTCTATGGTATCGCGCTAGCGATCATTGCGCATACGGATAGTCACCTGGATGCCGATGTCTTAAAGCGGTTTCTTCACTCTTATCAGCAAGGTGCCCCTCTCACGATCGGAGAACTTTGGGCCACGGCGATTACGCTGCGTATCGCCCTGGTGGAACACCTGACGCCATTGGCGTTAAGAATCGTCACTGCGCGGCAAAAGCGCGCCGAAGCGGACGCATTCGCGGATCGGCTTTTGCAATCAGCCGCAGTACCCGATACCTCTCCCGAAGACATTGGGAGGATGTTTATTGTCGGAGTGGGAGAGCCAGGCCAGTTTGATCGCGCTTTTATTGTACAATTGACCCAAAGGCTACGCGATCAGGATCCCGATCTCCTGTCCGCTTTTGATTGGCTGGAAAAACAACTCGACCGTCATCACCATACGAACATTCAAGCCGTCATTCAGCTGGAACACCATCGGCAGGTCACGGCACAGACCACAGTCAGCAACATCATCACCAGCATGAGACTTTTGTCCTCACTGGATTGGCGCAAATTCATAGAGAGCGTGAGTTTGGTCGATCCGATTCTGAATCAAGATCCGAGCGGTGCTTATTCGAAAATGGATTTTGCGACCCGGGACCGCTACCGCCATGTCGTGGAGCGGTTGGCGAAGCGATCGAAACAGAGCGAACTTAAGGTGGCTGAGCACTTGATCGAAGTGGCAGGAAAACCACAGGGCCTCGATGGTCATCCGGAGTCCCCGAAGCGTTCCCACGTCGGTTTTTATCTGATCGGCGACGGACGTTTCAATTTTGAGAGACAAATCGGTTACAGGCCGCGGTTAAAAGAACGAGTCAGTCGATGGGTGGCCAGGCATCCCGCCTTAATTTACCTAGGATCGTTAAGTCTCCTGGCGCTTCTTCTTTGTGCTTCCATTTTCGCATATTTTAAATACCGGGGAGGAGAGAATATTCCCGCCCTATTTTTTACTTTTTTCGCCCTGATCCCGGCCAGCGAATTTGCTTTAAGCATTGTCAACCACGTCCTGACGCGTCTGTTAAAACCGAAACAACTCCCAAAAATAGACATGGAAGCAGGAATTCCGCCTGAGGCAACGACCATGGTGGTGATTCCCACCTTTCTTAGCAATGAGAGCGTGATTCGGAATCTTCTGAAAAAGCTGCAAGTCCATTTTCTATCCAATCGAGATCCATATATCTACTTCGCTTTGCTGGGGGACTTTAAGGATGCCGACAAGGAAACTCTGCCCGAGGATGCGACCCTTCTGAAATTCGCCCAAAGACAAATCGCCGAGTTAAACCGCAAGTATGGGGATGCGGACAATCAACGCTTTTTTCTTTTTCATCGCAAAAGAATTTTCAACTCTTGTGAAGAAAAGTGGATAGGCTACGAGCGAAAGCGCGGGAAGATACATGAGTTCAACAGACTCTTAAGAGGTGCCACGGACACAAGTTTTGTCGGCTCTTCTGCTGATCCTGCCTTTTTGGCGAAGATTCAATATGTCATTACCCTCGATTCGGATACCGAGCTTCCCCGCGGCGCCGCTCATCAGCTTGTTGGAATGGCTCTACATCCGCTCAATCGTCCCGAGTTCGATGCCGAAAATGGACGTGTGATCTCGGGCTACGGTATTTTGCAGCCGCGAATCAGCGTGGCCTTGTCTAGTGCCAACCGGACTCGCTTTACCCACATTTTTTCGAGCGCCAGAGGGCTGGATCCCTATACCACCGCCTGTTCGGACGTGTACCAGGATCTATTTGGCGAGGGGAGCTATACGGGAAAGGGTCTCTATGTGGTGGATGCCTTTGAAGCGGCGCTTGCAAACCGGGTTCCCGAGAACACGGTCTTAAGCCATGATTTATTCGAAAGCTGTTTTGCACGTTCGGCGCTCGTCACGGACGTGGAGCTTTTTGATGACTATCCGGACGATTACAAAAATTACTCGAAAAGAATTCATCGGTGGATTCGCGGAGATTGGCAGCTTGTGCCCTGGCTTTTCCCGCGAGTGCCCACATCCGGTCCACAGTGGGTTCCCAACCAGCTTTCCCTGATTGCCAGGTGGAAAATTTTGGATAATCTCAGGCGCAGTCTCGTGCCTTCTGCGGTTATATTGTGGTTATGGCTGGGCTGGGTTTTTCTTCCGGGGTCGCCATTTTTTTGGACACTCTTGATCGGTATTCTTTTCGCATTTCCAATCTATGCAACGGCCACAAGCAGTCTCTTTCACAAGCGCCTAGGTGTATCCAGGGGCCGCCATGTCAGTCATCGCTGGACCGAGTCTTTATTACAGCTAAGGCAAACCCTTGTCTTGATTACATTTCTGCCGGATCAGGCATGGAATCAGACAGACGCTATTTTGCGAACGCTTTACCGTAAACTCGTGAGCCATAAAAAACTGCTTGAATGGACCACGTTTGCCGCCGCACAAAACGACCGGAGAAAAGGCCATTCGGGATGGATCACTCTCGGTCCCGGACCGGTCTTGTCGATTTTTACCGCAATGACTCTTTTTGTTTGGCGTCCTGACGCATTGGGAGCGGCCGCGCCCTTGCTCATTGCCTGGCTTGCCAATCCTTTCCTAAAAATGTGGATAAGAAAAAAGAGGAAGAGACGGGTCCGGGCGTTGGACACTTCGGAAGTAACTACGTTTCGGCTCTATGCGCGAAGAACATGGCATTTTTTCGAAACGTTCGTAACGAAAGAAGACAAGTTTCTCGTTCCCGACAATTTTCAGGAGGATCCCGAGCCGGTAGTGGCCCATCGGACATCTCCGACCAACATTGGGGTTCAGCTTTTGTCTTTAAGTTCCGCTTACGATTTCGGTTACGTGGGGCGATTGGAGTTTCTGGAACATACCGAGAGAATATTTCAGAGCGTGGCCAGGCTTGAACGCCTGCATGGGCATTTTTTTAATTGGTACGACACGCAAACCCTGGAACCGCTGCGGCCTCAGTACATTTCGACGGTGGACAGCGGAAACCTTGCTGGCCATCTATTGGCCTTCAAGCAATCTCTTTTTGAATTAATCGATAATCGTAAGATCAACCCCAAGGCGAAGGAAGGGTTGACGGACACCCTCGCTCTTCTCAAAGAAAATGCCTTCCGCTCTGATTCTTTAAAATCTTTTCGAAGCACCATCGAATCGATCCTCGACTTTGTCTCATCATCACGCTGGAATTCGGAGGCGGAATTCGGCAACTTTTTAAATACGCTCCTATCGCGTTTGGCGGAAGTGCCGGCGGGTCTCTGGCTGGACGCGGCGATCCATCAGGCCACCGAGTTCAAACGAGATCTTTCGCCGGAGCATGAGGCTGATAAAATACGCCTGCGAATAGAAGCCCTCATACACCTGTGTGATGAAATCGTATTGGGAATGGATTTCAAATTCCTGTTCGACGAACAACGCAAAATTTTTGTGATCGGCTACAATGTAGTCGATCACAAAAACGACAATTCCTACTACGATCTTTTGGCTTCCGAATCACGCCTGGCCAGTTTTGTGGCAATCGCCAAAGGAGATATTCCCCAGGAACACTGGTTCAGGCTCGGTCGCCGCTTGACGGCGGTCAAAGGAGGAGGACGCGCTCTTATTTCCTGGACCGGCACCATGTTCGAATATCTGATGCCGCTTCTGGTCACACGAAACTTTGGCGAAACTCTCCTCGATCAAACGTGCCGGTCCATCGTGGCCCACCAGATCGATTACGGCAAAAAAAAGAGGGTCCCTTGGGGAGTTTCCGAGTCGGAATATAATATGCGTGATTTGCAATTCATGTTTCAATACCGCGCATTCGGAGTCCCGGGCTTGGGATTAAAACGTGGTTTAAGCGATGATTTAGTCATTTCTCCCTATTCGACCATGCTGGCCGTTATGATCGACCCTCTGGCCGCGCTCTCTAACTTGCGGAATCTCGAAGAAATGGGGATGCTGTCCTGCTATGGATTTTATGAATCTATCGATTACACGCCCGAACGGCTAAAGAAAAATCGGAAATATTTTATTTTGCGTTCCTTCATGGCTCATCATCAGGGAATGAGTTTGATCTCTATGAACAACCTTCTTCATGAAAATGGGATGCAACGACGTTTCCATTCCGAACCGCTGGTGCAGGCAACGCAGCTTTTACTGCAAGAGCGCATTCCCACAGACATGCTACTCTACCGCTCTCGTGCCCAAGAGGTTCATTCCGAGAGAACGAGCGTTTTTCCCCATTGGAATCCCAGAACCTATGCCGATGTGAGCTTGCCGATGCCTCGGACTCAACTGCTCTCCAACGGCTGTTACTCTGTCATGCTTACCACGACGGGTTCCGGCTATTCGCGTTGCGCCTCCCTTGAAATCAGCCGATGGCGTGAGGACGTTACGCGCGATCACTGGGGACAGTTTTTTTATATTCGAAACCGGGCGACTCACAGCGTGTGGTCCCCGGGATATCAACCGACGACGATGATGCCTGAAAAATATGAAGCCACCTTCGCCGAGGATAAGGTCGAGTTCTGGCGGGAGGACGGGCAGATTGCAACGCATACCGAAATCATTGTTTCACCCGAGGAGGACGTTGAAATTCGCCGAATCTCTTTAACGAATAACTCCCTGGACGCCCAGGAATTCGAAGTGACGAGCTTTATGGAAACGGTTCTGGCGCCTTTGAAGAGCGACACCGCCCATCCGGCTTTCAACAATCTTTTCGTTCAAACCGAATTCGTGCCCGAAGAATGCGCTCTTCTTGCGACACGCCGGCGCCGGTCCGAAAAAGAAGAACACATTTTTGGTTTTCATGTTCTTGTTGTCGAAGGCGACGTTGTCGGAAGCGTGCAATATGAAACGGATAGAGCGGCTTTTCTGGGCAGGGGGCGAAATCCATCGGATGCTCTTGTGATCATCGAAGATCGCCCCCTCTCAAACACGGTGGGAGCTGTCTTGGACCCTCTATTTTCCTTAAGACATTCCATTCGTATTCCCGCCGGAGAGACGGCGCGCATCAGCTTCGCAACCGGATTGACACATTCTCGTGAAGAGGCACTGCGGCTCGTCGACAAATATCATGATATCCATATTTTTGACCGCGCAGCGGAGCTGGCCTGGACGGCTTCGCGTGTCCAACTGCGCCACTTGAATATCGATAGCCATCAGACTCACACGTTTCAGCGCCTTGCAAGCCGGGTCATCTATTCCGATCCGTTCCTGCGGCCGCGTTCGCAGAATCTTGCAATGAATTTCAAAGCCCAAGCCGGTTTATGGGCCTATGGGATCAGCGGAGATCGGCCGATCATTCTCGCCCTCATCAACAATGAGCAAGACATGGGAATGGTCCGCGAGTTAATTCATGGACATGAGTATCTCAGGTTAAAAGGTCTTGCGATCGATTTGGTACTCTTAAACGAGTTCGCGCCCAGTTACCTGAAAACAGTGGAGGAAGAATTACAGAGGCAGATTCGGATGATCGGTTCGCAGGCTTTACTTGATAAACCGGGCGGGATATTTATCCGGAACGCCAATATCATACCCCAAGAAGACATCGTGTTATTGAAGGCGGTGTCTCGCGTCGTTTTAAATTGTTCGAAAGGGACGCTTAGGGAACAGCTGAATCGTCATCCAACGGAGGACCACCTTCCCGATAAATTTATCCCCACTGTCTCACAAAGACAGTATCCGGCGATTCAACCGGTGATTCCGCCGTTGGAGTTTTTTAACGGATTAGGAGGATTCGCCGAAGGCGGCCGTGAGTATATGATCGTCCTGAAGGAAGGAAATTCCACTCCGGCCCCATGGATCAATGTGATCTCGAATTCCCAGGACTTCGGATTCATTGTCTCGGAATCCGGAGGGGGATGCACCTGGTCGCAGAACAGCCAGGAGAATCGGCTTACTCCCTGGTCGAATGACGCCGTCTCCGATCCTTCCGGTGAGGTCATCTATATCCGGGATGAGGAAACCGGGGAATATTGGACCCCCACGCCGTTGCCCATTCGAGAAAACGGGACCTACGTCATCAGGCACGGACAGGGCTACACGCAGTTTGCTTATTCTAGTCGTGGGATTTCGGCGGAACTGCACATGCTCGTTCCTCTGGATGCGAGTGTCAAAATCAGTCGTCTCCGCTTGAAAAATGTCACCGCGAAAACCCGTCGTTTGTCGGTGACGAGTTATGTGGAATGGGTTCTTGGCGTGAACCGGGCGGCAACAGCGCCGCACGTTTTTACAGCGAGAGATCCGGTGAGCGGAATGCTGATCGCCAAAAATCCCTACAGCAATGAATTTGGCAAGAGAGTCGCTTTTTCTTTTATGGACGGCGCAGACAGTTTCACCTGCGATCGCAAAGAGTTCCTGGGTAGAAATGGAAATCCGGCCCGGCCTGACGCATTGGGAAGGAGTGCTTTGGGAGGGCGCTCTGGAGCCGGTCTGGATCCTTGCGCTTCTTTTCAAAAGAAAATCGAGTTGGCGCCCGGAGAGGAATGTGAGGTCAGCCTTCTTTTGGGACAGGGGAACGATAGGGAAGAGGCGCGGGCGTTGGCGCTCAAGTATGCCAATTCCGACTATCGACGCGCTGCCTGTGAGGCTGTCACCGCATACTGGGACGAAGTATTGGGAGTGATTGAAATCAAAACTCCGGATCCCGCCATGAATAGGATGATGAATCGCTGGCTTCTTTATCAGGCTTTGTCATGCCGGGTTTGGGGGCGTTCCGCTTTTTATCAGTCGGGGGGCGCCTTTGGTTTCAGAGATCAGCTTCAAGACGTGATGGCACTCGTGTACGCGAAACCTCAAATCGTAAGAGACCAGATCCTGAACGCTGCAGCCCATCAATTTGTAGAAGGCGATGTCCTGCATTGGTGGCATCCTCAAAGCGGAAAGGGTATTCGAACACATGTTTCCGACGATCTTCTCTGGCTTCCGTTTGTGACCGCTTACTATGTGAAGATTACGGGGGATCGGTCGATTTTAAACGAGGTCGTCCCCTTTATCGAGGCGCCGCTTCTGGATCCGCAACAGGAGAGTGCCTATTGTCTCCCGACGGTCTCGGCAGAAAAAGGTACGTTGCTGGAACACTGCACCAAGACTCTGGATCGAAGTTTAAAAATGGGACGGCATGGATTACCCCTCATGGGTTCAGGGGATTGGAATGACGGCATGAATCGTGTGGGGCACGATGGAAAAGGGGAAAGTGTTTGGCTGGCCTGGTTTCTTTATGGCACCTTAAAGGAATTTATAGAACTTCTGGGCGAAGCGTCGACGCCGCGCGTGACTTTGTACCGCGAACAGATGAAAAGACTCAAAGAAGCGACCCAAGAAAATGCCTGGGACGGGGATTGGTACCGTCGTGCCTATTTTGACGACGGAACGCCGCTGGGGGCGGCATTAAACCAGGAATGCCAAATAGACTCCATTGCTCAATCATGGGCTGTGCTTTCCACAGCGGCGGAACGCACGCGTGCGTTACAGTCTATGGAGGCCGTCGACGAAAAATTAATCGACCGAAAAGCCGGCATCATCAAACTCCTCACTCCTCCTTTTGATAAGGGCGTACTCGATCCGGGTTACATCAAAGGGTATGTCCCCGGCGTGCGTGAAAATGGAGGGCAGTATACGCATGCGGCCATTTGGACCGTGATGGCTTTTGCTTCCTTAGGCGATGCCGATCGGGCGTGGGAGCTTTGCAGGTTGCTTAATCCCATCGGTCATTCGTCCACCAAGGCCGACCTGGAGATCTATAAAGTAGAACCCTATGTGGTTGCGGCGGATGTTTACGGAGAGCCCCCCCACGTCGGACGCGGTGGCTGGACTTGGTACACCGGTTCGGCGAGCTGGATGTATCGAGCGGTGCTTGAATCCCTCTTAGGATTCGAATTGAAAAATAACCGGCTGAAAATCAATCCCTGCATGCCGAAAGACTGGTCGGGATTTCAAATACTGTATAAGCGCGGAACAACCCGCTATTCCATCCAGGTCAATCATCGGAAAGCAGACCTCGCTTCGGAAAAAGGCACCATTGAATTAGATGGCGTAAAATTAAATTCCCAAGAAGTGTTGCTCGTTGAGGATGGAAAAGAGCATGAAATAGGCGTTTTTTGCTGAACGAATAATCCAGCCGAAGATAAAATCGGGGGAGGGTGGCTCAGGATGAAACTCGGGGGCTTGCCCCCGAGTTCTTCATTTTTGAGAAACCGCTCTATGAACTCATCGCATATTCCTTTTTAAAGCCCCATGAGAGGCAGGGAGATGGCCAATAGATCATAACCTGTTTTTGAGTAAAGATACTGATGCTTATCCAGGAATTGCTTACAATGCCCCAGTTCCGATCGGGTCATGTTTACGATTTCGAGATTAATAACGTAAGGTTTAAATCTCGTAAAATCTAACTGGCGCAGAATCCGGTAATCATAGCCCTCGGCATCCAACTGAAGGACATGGACATCCTGCACATGGTGCTTCTCCAGGAGATCAGGCAGACGTAAACAAGTGACGGTTTCTTGAATGACATGTGGCTTTATGTCATCCCAACCCAAGGCATTGCGATCTGGAAAGAACGAGCTGGCTTGCAATCCCCATTCGGGAAGTTTCTTGTCATGGACGGTTTGAGTCGGGATACGATACATAATATTGGTACCGGCATGTTCGGATATAGCAAGATTTTCAAAGATCAGTCCTTCACAGCCTGCATAATTTCTTTTAAGTTTTTCGAAATGATCCTTCATTGGTTCCACCAGTATTCCCCGCCAGCCATACGATCGGACCAAATCATAAATCGGGTCATGCGTTTTACCATCCATGGCACCGATCTGTACGAAGAAAACAGTACTCTGCATGCGGTGCAATTTATCGGCAAAAAATTTCAGGTTAAAAGGTGGCATCAGTGACGATTTTTTCCAAACCTGAAACAAATCTTTATCCCCTACGCTCGTTGGCGCAGGATGCGTGCCTTGCTGGGTCAAAACCCTCCGCCTTAGGCGGAGAATCTTGGATCCAGGGCTTGCCCTGGGGTTCATACCATTGATAGCAAAAAACCTAGCCATTGCCGATCTTAAATTATGTGAAATGTTTCCCCGACAGGCTCCTAGGGGGTCGACATCACTTGGCAAGTTTTGCAAAAAATCCTTTTTCAAGAGAGCGTTTTAATGTTCCTCCCCGCATGTTGATAGCGGTTGCGAAAGCTGTTGAGAGAAGCAGAAGGTTAGGTGAGTTCTTTTCCAATCGGTTGATGAGCAAAGAGGAATTTTTTCCGTTTCGAACCCCAGGGCGAGCCCAAGGGATAACAAAACGCAACGAAAAGCGAACCATTTGGAAAAGAACCGCCGGATTGAATTGCCTTAAAACAAGAAAGAAAGGGGCAATAACTATTTGGGCCGCCTGGAAAAACGCGGTGTCCATGGCTTCGCGGATCTCTAGGGCCTTTTTGGGCCCTAAATAACGGGCTTCTGTTACTTCCAAATACCGCTCAAAAAGAAAGGCCATGGCATAAGTGCGCGCCGTTTCCTCGGCAAGTCCGGTAAAGTGGGAAAAATTCTTTATATGTTGCCAGGGGGAGGTTAAAAATTTAACCGTTGAGTGAACGATTCCGGAAAAACCGGTGGCTATTTCCCCAAGAGTAAGGACACTAATAACTCCTTTTTCTGTCTTGAGGTGGTAAGCCTTGGCGATCTGCCGCAAAATGGCTGTCCGCAAATACCCCTTGGCATATTCCACCACCACCGGAATGGGGGCCATGTCGACCACACCCGTCAAAACGGCGTACGGCATGATCTCCAAGGTAGAAGGGGGGAGAAATTCTCTCGTTTTTTTTTAAAGGGACGAGCCATTTTCCTCCAACAAATAGAGGTGATGATCTTCAACTTGGTAAATCATGGGAGCCACCAGGAGATCAGGAAAAATGCCACTAATCCAGTCGGCTTGAATCCGCACATGCTGTTCTATGTTTTCGATATAAAAAGTGGGGGCCCATCGGTTAAAATGTCTTAAGGCGTCCTTAGCGGACCATCCCGTATGCCATGTATCCAACCTCCTGACAAAACATCTCTTGACCTCTTTTACTTTTGTCATCGCGCAATCGGTATGCCCAATGATAGCAAGGGTTCGCACTTCTCCCATGGCAATCGCATAGGACACGGCGAATTCGAGGCCTTGAATGCGGCTTCCTGGTGTTCGCAAGGTATAGGCAAAACCTTCCGGCAGATGAAGTGAAATTCTTTGATCCATACAAAGGCTCACAATGAGTTGGGGTCTTTCACAGATCCCAGAAGCGTCCTTTCCCTCATTATGAAAGAGTAACAACTCTTCAATGGGGGTCCCCGCATATCGGGAGCGGGGGGAAAGAAGGGGCTCTCTTTCTGTCTGAGATGAAAGTTCCATTTTATAGGCTCCTTCCTATTCCTTGGTTTTTTTCCTCTGCTATGAAATTTTGGATTATGAGAGGCACGAGAACAGGAATAGGTACCAGGCCACTGCCCCTACCAACAGTAACTTGCTGAGGAACTACATGCCGTTTTTGATACACATGGTTCATCAGATGTGCCGAAATACAATTATCGGTGGAATTCGTGGCCGATCGGAAAGAATCAGGAAGACCGATCTGCATTCCCACATAAATCGTGATAAACACCTGGGCCAACTCGGGAGAAAGTCCCAAAAGAGCCACAATAGGCCCGCCAAAAAGGATGAGCTCGCCGGGAATGCCAGGAACTCCATAGCCCATCAGAAACACAATCGGCAACATCATCAATAAATGAAGCAAGGAAATCTTGATGCCCAGTAGTTGACTGACCACGCCCGCCAGCACAAAGACGCAAATCATGGTTCCGTTGATACTTAAAAACGATCCCCCTCCAATACAAAATCGCCGCACTACGGTAGGAATTTTAGGAAAATGGGTTTTGACCAGATGCAGATTAAGAGGCATGCCCAAACTTTCTGATGAGGTGGCCCAAAGAAGAGGGTAAACACGGGGCCAATATTTCGCAAAATAGGTTTTAAGGGAAAAATGAGACCCCAGCATGAATTTGGCGTAGGACAAAAGAGCCAGATGCCAGATCCAACAGGCTAATGCTGTAGCCCCTGCTCCTATGAGATAAATCCAAAGCATCCCATACTTTCCAGAAGGAGAAAAAGTTAGACCAAAAACAGAAACAACATGTAACGTATTTTTCCCCGCTCCCACTTGCTCCACAATACTCACATTCAAATGGGCCACATAAGAACCAATGGCCAGCATGAAAAAAGGCATGATGGGCACCAGATATTTTCCGGAGGCCTCGATCCATTCCGATGGTTTTTGAATCAACGGCTCAATCCATTTAAGTTTTAAGGAAATAAGCACCGTTAGGATGGCGGCATAAAAGGCATAGAAATAAATACTATGGGTTGCCATCCACCCAAACGATTTAAGGCACTTGATCAAGGCCACGCTGAAGGTGTTGGTTCCATTAATATAGAGGGGCAGACCAAAAATAAGGGTGGTAAAAAGACAGGCCCAAAGGCAGGCCAAAAGCCTTTGCTTGGCAAAAAAACTAATAGCCACCACACCAAACTTTTTCCCGTTGGTGCCAATGGGGATATGAATTATCTTAAGCAGGGCCGGTGTTAAAATGAAGTAAATGGCCGGGGGGGCAACGTATCCATAGCCATTAATAAATCCGGAGATCATGCCATCAATAAAAGTAGCAAAGGAAGGGGATATCTGAGCCATGGCTACACCGCCTATAAAAAAAGCAACAGTAAAGAGCGGTAGGTATTTTTCAAAAAAATGATACCCCCTTTGTAGTTTATTTTTTAGGCCCGTTTTTTTAGGAATGTCTGCTTCTTTTGGATCATAAGGAGGGTCATTCCAGCGATCACGATAGGGATTCCTGGAATTCCTGGCAGAATGATCCCGACGATCCCTCCCAGAATAAGAATCGGTCCCAGGCAACTCTTCCATAGAGGCCGTTTGGGCTGTTGTTGAGGTTTTATTTTGCGTTTCCATTTTGTTATCCTTTTCTTTCTTATTCCACCTGGGATTAGCTTCCGATTTTTCACAATCTTTAATTTAATGCCTCCAGAGTTCGTAACCATATTTTAGACGAAGTGCCATGGATCTAAAAAATGTTATAAAAGGATCCTGGGGGAGATAACCGAAATATTTAAAATGAACCCAAGGAGAATCCAAAGCCTCTTTTCGTAAGAGGCCATAGACCCGTTTCGCATCGTGAACATCTTGGGTACGGTTGACAACCAGATGAACAGAGAGTGGCTTTTCAAGTCTGTTGATCTTCTCCAAAAAACGATGGGCCTCATAAACCATGGTGCCATTCAAACGAAAAGGATCGGCAACAAGCAGAATTTCATGGGCCATTTGATACCAGGCATTCCCCTCGTCTTCTTCCACCTCAACTAAGGCCATATGAGAAGCCATTTGAGAATCGCTGGCCCGCAGAATCCCCAAACGGGTGTGAATCAAGTCAGCCCGAATTCCCTCCTGTTCTAAAAGAGAACAGAGATTTGCTGCCATGAGTGATTTGCCGCAAGCGGATCCCAAACCAGCAATACAGACAACCTGTTTTTGCGACAGCGGCGAAAGAAAAAAGGACTGGAGATGGGGAGAGAATTGTGAATTTTCAGACTGCCTGTTGAGTGTTTTCATAGTTTTCTCCATTGTTGACAATTGAGTTGATTTCGTTGGTGAGTTCGGTCACAACTTTTCCCTTAAACGGCCGAAACAAAAATGGAATATCAATCCACATTTGAAGGCTTTTGGGGGTCAGGTGGATCTCTCCTGTAAAGTAGCGGCTTTTGATCATCAGCTTCTTTTTTTCCTGGCCCCAATAGTAGCTCATCTCCTCCCCGCCGAATTTTTTTTTCAATTCATTCATGCGACTGTCCAATTTTTCCTGAAGCTTTATGGAACTTCCAGCCTCCAGTTTTCTCTCGATAATTTTTTCCATAAAGCCTTTCCTCTTTTAAGCTACAGCCGCCTGTGGCATTGGAACAGAAACAGGAGCAGGCACTGACTCAGAGGCGACAGAAATGACCTGGGTTTTTTCTGACCGTTCCTTATTCTCCTCGAGCACGTTAAAAAGCGGCGACATTCCATTAATCGTGGCAATCATGTTGAATCCGTTATTTAAGACCATCGAGCCGGCCAGACCAATAACCCCAAACATAGCCCCGGCAATGCAAAAGGCGTTGGGGAAGAGGATCATCTTGAAACTCCGGTTGACATTTTTCTTGAGCATTTCCGACACATTATAGAGATGTTCAAACTTTTGGAGACTTCCATCCATAAAAACAACATCAGCAATATCGGTAGCAATGTCTGAGGCCCCCCGAAGGGAAATCGAGACATCGGCCTTGGAAAGGGCCACCGAATCGTTGATCCCATCCCCTACCATGGCCACTTTTTTTCCTTCCTTCTGGAGAAGTTCCACATACTTGGCCTTGTCTTGTGGAAGCACTTCCGCAAAATACCGGTCCATGCCAAGAGAATTGGCCATTTCGCGCACAGCCGCTTGGTGGTCCCCCGAAATAAGAACCAGTTCTTTAGCTCCTCGCTTGCGAAGCATGTCCATGACTTCCTTGGCCTCCGGACGCTGGCTGGCTGCCAGCTCCAGGGCACCAGCCAACTTATCGTTGACGGCTACCATAATGGCGGAGCGACCTAATTGATGAATTCTTGTCAGTTCGGTAGAGACATGATCCGGAATGGAAATCCCCTCTTTTTGCATATAACGGATACTGCCGACTTTGATTTGATCCCCATTAATTCCCACCTGAATCCCAAAACCGACATGAAATTTTGAATCATCCCGTGGTGGTAACTGGAGCCCCAACTGCTCGGCCCTGGCAAGAATTGCCTTGGCGATGGGGTGTGAAAAACGCTGTTCCGCGGCAGCAGCAAATCTTAGAATTTCTTCTTCTTTGAAATGTCCATTGGCCTCGATAATCTTGGCTATTTCGGGAACCTCGTGAGTCAAGGTGCCCGTTTTATCAAAGAGAACGCTGTGTACCTCGGGAAGGGCTTCCAGCACACGACCATTCTTGATAAGAACGCCATGCTTGACGGCACAGGCGAGCGAGGCTAAAACTGCCATGGGGGCCGCCACACGAATACCGGTCCCAAAATCGGAATTGATGATGGCTAAAGATGCCTGAGGACCGCCAATAACTGAGCCGGCAGCAGCTAATGCAAAAGTGGGAATGACCATCCTATCGGCAAATTTTTCTCCCATATTATGAACTTTTGATTTGTAGGTAGCCGACTCATTGATGATTTTTACTATTTTGGCGGCGTTAGTCTCATCACCGGAGGCTTCCACTTGCACAAAGACTTTGCCTGCCACAACAACCGTAGCCGCAAAAACCTTTTCTCCCAGTCTTTTTTCAGCCGGTGCCGCCTCTCCGGTTAAGCTTTGCTGATCCACCATCGCTTCCCCGTCGGTCACCACTCCATCGATGGGAATATGGTCCCCGGTATTGACAACGACAATGTCCCCTTTATTTAATTTGTCGACAGGAGTCTTGATTTCCTGACCGTCTTTAACAAGGTAGGCGTAATGGGCTTGTTTACCCAAAGCCTGATAGAGAAGTCGTTGGGACTGACGCGTGGTGAGATGGAGAACCCCGCCAGCTATGTCGAGAATCCACACCATAAATGAGGCAGCGGCGGGGAAACCCATCCCCAGACTTGCCCCTACAATCGTGGCATCGAGGATATCAACCTTGACCTTTTTCTCTACAAAAAGGGCATTCAGGGCATTTTTAAAAATAGGGAGTGCGGTGTAAAAAACAATCGGCATGCTGACCGGCAGCAACCAGGGAGCCCATAAAGCAGAGCCGAGCGCGAAAGTAAATGAGGCGCTTGAAATGGCTAGTTTAGTATCCTGTGGGATTGCCTGATCGGCAGGGGTTTCACAAACCACTTGTTCTAGAAATGTGAGAAGCTCCTTTTGTGAAATGAGTTTTTGGTCATAACAGATAAGAACACCCCCAGTAGCGGTGCTGACATTATACTTGGTGATTTCGACCATGTTCATCAGCCGTTTTTCAATCTGGCCGCAATAGAGCTCGCTTTGGTAGAGTTTGGGGTGTTTGAGGCGAAGGCGGCCTGGGAGATCGGAAGTGACCCTCCATTCGCCTGGGCTAACCTCACTGAGGCTGTCTTGATTTCTTTGGTTGCCTTTTTTTCTTTTTTTCTTTTTACTGGTTATCTTGTTGCCAGGCGTACCGAGATCAACCAAGAATTCACCCGCCTTGAGGGCGGCTTCCTGCAATAAAGAAACTTTCCACATATAAAAACCTCTCTCTTTCCTTTAAACATCCCCAATTGACTTTAAGCTGTTGCTCGAACTGATCGGCGAACCTTGCGATGGTGAACCGACCGAGGAGACTGATTATGTGTCTCCTGTCCTCCTGGGACCAAATGCAGTGCCTGATTCCAGGCCCCTTTTAGAAAATGGCCAGTCGATCCCACCCCTTGCGTTGCAGCACTCCCCACTGTTCCCATGGCCTGTCCCATCGATGAGCTCATATTCTCAAAAGTAGACCCCAAATTCTTGACATACGGGCCTAAAAATTTGGCCAGCTTCTTACGGTTGGCCCCAATGACCACCCCCACCAATAAAGCTAAAATTGCCCATCCTTTGCCTTCCATAAAAACCTCCTGTTTAATGTTGCTGATGATTTGCAATGGAGACCACATAAATCTCCACCGCACGCAAAATATCAAACCAGCCAGGCCTTGTCGGGCGCCGGACCAGTTCCCAAAGACTCCATCCAATCATTGCTGTTGGCACGATTGAAGTTAAGTCAGCTTTTCCACCCAGTTGTTTGCGGACATAACGGTTGCTCTTAGCAAGAGTCCCAAAAATGATTTGCGAGAGAAGATCGTGACCAAAGGGGACCTCCCCCCAAGCCTTTCCCGTGCGAATCTCAAGCCAGGGACAGTACCGCTCCATATAATTCATGAGTTCGTCTGCAGTGGTAATTTGGATATTGTAAAGAACCAGGAGGGACTTGGTGAGCATGTTGTAGGTAACCTCTTGAACTCCCGGCAGTTCTAGAAATTGGTCGACATCCGGAATATCTCGCTTATCCCGCGGAAATTGCAGCCGCAGGCGGCCTGAAACATTCTGAATCAACGTTAAAATTTCCTTTTCTGCTATCGCACTCATAAGATCCCCACCTCATTTTTTTTATGATGCATGAGCTACCTGAAGACCAACTTTCCCTTTTCGACCGCCAGAACGTTTAACATTCTTAACCACGGATACAGGCCGGCTTTTATGGACCTTGGAAGCGGCCATGACATCCTCTAAATGTTCCTTTTGTTCCGCAAAAAATCGGATGATCCCGTTATAGCCATCCACCGTTTTTGCCTCAAGGACCTTGGCGTAGGGGCCGACTCCTTTTTTTATTTTTCCCCAGTTCATCCCAACCGCCACACCGGCGGCCAGGGCAATAAGAAGTACGAACTTGTTTTCCATAACAAACCTCCTTAAAAAATATCTTCGTTTGGTAAAAGACTTGAGTCACTAAAAACAACAACTCAGATGATCAGCAGGGCTACGGCAACGCCGCCAGCGAAGCTAAGAACATATTTTAATTTACTTTTACTGTTAGAGTTTCGCTTCATTTTTATAACCTCCTTTACTTTAATGTGGACTTGATTTTTACAAATACTAATTTTATTGTCAATAAAATTAGTAAAAATAAATAAAAAAGTTTAATTTTAGTAAAAAGTGGGGTGTCAAAAAGGGCAGACTGCTAGAAGAGCTGTTTGATAGGGATTCGGAATCCTTGAGAAATTTTTAAAAGGGTGCCAAGCGAAGCAGAAAGTTTTCCGTTTTCAACCTGGGAAACAAGGCTGGTGGAAATCCCTATTCTTTCGGCTAACTGTTGAATTGTCCAACCCTCTTTTCCCCTTAAGTTGCGAATTTTGGATCCAATCGAGCAATAAAGTTCCTTTGTTAAATGGATTTCATCTCCAAGGCCAATTTCTTTTTGAATAAGATCTATCAGCTGTTTTGGCTGGAAAGGTTTTTGAAGATATTGGGAAACCCCCATTTTGAGAAATTTTACTGCCGAGTTAACAGTGCCATGAGCGGTGAGTATAATAACTTTTGTTTTAGGTCGTTTAATTTTTAGGTGACGAAGGACCTTTTCTCCGCTTAAACCGGGCAATTTCAGATCCAAAATCACCAGCGAAAAAAGCTCCTTCTTAATTGTTTCAACCGCTTTTTTTCCGTCAAAAACAGATTGAACCTTGTAGCCCTGCGAGCCAATTAGCTTTTCGAGCCCTTGACAGAGCTCTTTTTCATCATCGACAATAAGGATTTTAGTTTCTTTCATGATGGTTTATTGATTGGCAAAATCAGTTGGAGGAGCCTCTTATTCCATTTATT
>MGPH01000005.1:48412-58267 GCA_001797365.1 Deltaproteobacteria bacterium GWA2_45_12 | reverse complement strand
AAGTCCAAGCCCCATCCCCTTTCCTACCGGTTTGGTTGTAAAGAAGGGTTCAAAAATCTTTCCATGGATTTTTTTTGGAATGCCGATTCCGTTGTCTTTGCATTCCAGAATGACTCCTCCTTCCGGGTGGTGGACTGCACGCACGATGATTTTTCCTCCCCCATCTCCGTTTCTCCTTTTTTGGACCGCCTCTTTGGCATTGAGCAACAAATGCACCAATAGCTGGCGGGCCTCCTCCGGCTGGAGGTTAACCTTTGGAAGGGGATTCTGAATTTTGGTAACCAGCGAAATATGGGCCGCTTCAATCTCTTCACGCAAGGAATGTATCGCATCATTAAATGGCTTCCCCAAGGGAGTAAAATGGGAAGGAGAAAGGGTTTCCCGATAGATTGAACGCACTGTTTCAAGAACACTACTTAACCTCGATATATTTTTCTCGATCACATCGAAAGAAGCATGATTTTCGAGGTTTGAATCTTGTCGTAAAAGCTGAAGATGGGTCTGGATAATGGCCAAAGGATTGTTGAATTCATGGGCCACACCGGCCATCAACTGGGAGAGGGTAGACAAACGCTTGGTTTGATGAAGGGATTCTATGGTCTTTTTGCGGTCGGTAATGTCTTCAAAAATACCGACAAAACATTCCGGAATTCCATCCTTTTTGGGGATATGATAGAACACCTCCATCAAAATCCGCTGTTTAAAGCTGATCTCCTTGGGGATTTTAACAATGGGGAATAATCCCCGAACTTGGTTTTTCCCTCCCAGTTTTTTGAGCCCATCGAGAATCCCCTTCCCAACACTCGGGCCGGATAACCAACCCGACCCCTTAAAGAAGGTTCGAAAGGTCTCATTCGCATAAAAAAAACGCCTTTTGGAGTCGAGGATCAAAACACCAATCGGTAGGGTTTCTAGGGCCACCTGCTGTGTTTTAGCCAAAATCTTGGAAAAATTGAAGAGGTAATCCCACAAAAACATGAAGATAGATTTATCATAAACCCATTTTAGTGTCACTAAATTTGTTTAAACCTCTTTTTTTAAAGTGTGTAGATCAGCTCAAAAGCAACAGCATGGGAAAAAGAGTCAAGGCCTCCGGAAGGCTGGTGAAGGTCCACCTGATATTCCAGCCTGGTACGAACCTCGTCGGTAATCTGAAAACCAAGTCCTGCAGTTCCCTGATGAATCTTTTGCTGGGTCCCAGTGAATTCGCCTGCACTGTTTAAGTCGTTAAAAAAACCATATCGGGAATAAAGGCTCCACAGGGGGCTTAAATCCCCATGGATTAAGAAATAACCTCCAAAAGCCTTGCTGTTCTTTCTTCCTGAAATCGCTGTATTGATTTGGCTGTATAAAACTTCAAGATCCAACCGGATGTGTGACGTCAAGGGCCAACGCAGATAGGAATCGGCGATGTATTGCCAATGTTGGTTGTCGTTGGGACGCTCCGGACCGGCATCAAAAGTCAATCCCCATTCGTGAGATTTTTCCTCCGGGCCCCAATGAAAGGTTACAACAGATTCAAAGGAAGGGATGGGGCTGTCGTCAGTAATGGAATCACGGAAATTATTGATCACCAGTAACTGGGCCGTAAGCCTTTGGGTAAAGGGGTAACTAAAGCGAAAGCCGGTCACGTTATTGGGGGTAGCGCGATTCACCCATGAATAAAAAATCGTCTCATTCTCATGCCGGTCCTCGTTTTCAATGCCTGTCGGATCATTAACCCTCCCCAGCGTCAACTCCAAACCGCGACTAAAACCGGTCTGGATGGTTACAAAACCTTGCTCTAGATTAATGGAACCAGCACCGCCATTCCCTCCGTTGTCACGGCTGTAATCGATGTCAGCCCTAAAAAAGATTTTTGATTCGGGATCTGTTGAGAAATCTAGTTCCAGTTCGCTTAAATAAAAACCGAAGGTGTTGCGAGATGGCCCAGGATTGCCACGAAATTCCCCAAGCCCTCCACGCAGTACGGAACTACCTGCCGGTACTGGTGTGGTATTGCTGTCATCCGCTTGAAATCCAGTGACGACATCAAGGATAGGGGAAAGTTGAATTTTTTTCCAAAAGGGTTCCTTTTCTTCAGCCCCACTGGCTTGTGGCAAAAGGAGGATGAAAAAAAGAATAAAAAAAAGAGGCCGAATGTTTAATAAAGGCCTCATTTATTGAGAGGTCTTGCTTCGTGTCAGAACCACTATTTTCTTTTCTAGTATGGCCATCCGAGTCTTTAACTGTTTGATTTGCTCTGAATGGGGAGGCGTAAACCGAGAGGTAAGTTCTTTCAACCCATTCTGGATTTTCTCATTGAGCTGATTTTTTTGAAATGCGACATTATTCCCAATCGCAACCATGTTGCTATAGAGTTGGACGGGGAACTGGGCAATTCGTGCCAGTAGCTGGTTATAATTAACGGCAATGATTTTTCCATCACCAATAGCGCTTCCCTTTTTTTGTTGAACTTCTTTCTTCATAATCGTTCCTCCCTTGATTGGTTAGTTAGTTTAAACAACACTCTTTTTGGCTCCCTTTTTTGGATATTTGATCCATTGGGCATCAAAATTTTCTTTAAGCTGATTGACAAAAAGTGCCCCCTCTTGGGCCAAGGCTTGGACAATCTGGATTGAAGCCTCCTGCAAGGAAGAATTGACGCCGGAGAAAAGCCGATCCAGCACCTTAAAACCCCCTTTTTGTTCCCCCCCCTTCTTTTTTAAATGACCCGCTTCCATGACAACAGTCTGGACCAGACTTTTTACTGCCCCTGAACCGGTATTTTTGACAACAGCGATCACCGAGGGGGGAAGCCTAAAAGACACCTGGTGGAGAGATTGTTCAATTGCCTTGCGAATTTGAACCGCCTCTTTTTCTTGAACCACTGTGGAATGGAATGTTGCCAGATAATGATCAAAAAGAACTCCGATGGCTAAAGTGCGCCCCGCTTCCTCCCCCCAGCTCAAGACATCGAATTTTTGTTTGAGATAGGTCCAGGGATTGGCCAGCTGAGTCATGAGATTTTTGGCCGCCTGGCCCCAACCCCCTGCAAGATCCCCCAGGACCAGGATGTTCAAGGCGTTTCCTCTTAATTTGGCATGATGACGATCCGCTACTTTTTGCACCAGGGCCCCCCGCACAAAACCCATGGCGTAATCATCCACAACAAAAAAAAGCATACTGTCCAAAAAAACGGTGGTGGCAATAAAAGGGGCTATTTCTTGGAGAGAAATGGGTTGAAGGAATTGTTCTCGCTTGATTTTTTGAGGCATTTTTTTTAGTAGCACTAAACAGAAAACATTTCAAATAATTTTTTTTAAAATCCTACTCCTTAATTTACAATATATTTACTCTAAGTAAATTTACAATTGCCGAAATCAGGAAATCCCTTTATAATTAAAAAATTCATTATGCTTCCCTTTATTCCTAAAATCAAAACCATCCCAAAAATGGCCATTCTTCTGATTTTTGTCCCCGTCTGTTTTTACCTGGAACATGTTCACACAAATCCACTCCTGCTTTTTTTGGTAAGCGCCATCAGCATTTTAGGGCTTATTTCTCTTATTGGAAAATCAGTTGAGGAGATTGCCCATTATTCGGGCCCTGTAGTTGGGGGCTTTTTGAATGCTACATTTGGCAATTTTACAGAAATGGTCATTGCCTTCAATGGAATACGGGCAGGCCTATTTGAGTTGATCCGTGCTTCTATTACAGGGTCGATTTTGGGTAACCTGATTCTTGTCATGGGGCTCTCCATGTTTTATGGCGGTTTGAAATATAAGACCCAGAAATTCTCCCAAACAGGAGCCAATACCTCTATCTTGATGCTGGTTATTGCCTTGTTTGCCCTTTTAATTCCCACCTTTGTTCATTATGGTTATCAAATAGAAGGCTTAAAGGCCACCGATGCCCGATCGTTGGAACAGCGAGTATCGCTTTATTCAGCCATCCTGTTATTGGTTGTTTATATTTTGGGCCTTTTCTTTTCACTTAAAACCCATCGCTTTGCCTATATGCCAGAGACTCCTTCTCACACAACGGAATCACCAGAATGGAAAAAATGGTTTGCTATTTGTCTGCTCTGCTTCTCGGCCATTCTTGTTGGTTTTATCAGCGATTTTTTTGTCTATTCCATTGAAGACATGCTCAAGGTGAGCAAGATTCCCCTTTCGGAACTTTTCATGGGTGTCATTATCGTGGCTGCTATTGGAAACGCAGTTGACGGAATTGTTGCCATCAGGATGGCTGGCAAGGACAAAATGGATATCTCCTACCAGGTGGCCATGGGGGCCAGTATTCAAGTAGCTCTCCTGATAGCGCCACTTCTCGTGATCTACAGTTTTATAATCGGTGGGCATCCTGAAACAGGGGTTTTCTTCACGCTCCAGTTCAGCATTTTTGAGATCATTGCCTTAGCGGGAGGAGTTGCCCTGGCCGGCTATTCACTCCAAGATGGGGAATCGAACTGGTTTGAGGGAGCGATGTTTATCATCCTTTATGCTATCTTTGGAGTCGCTTTCTTTTTTCATCCTTAAGTTTCAGATTGCGCATGAGATCAGTAAACGATACGAAATTGAGTTTGAAAAAATAGGATGCCGAATGGGGATCACATTCATATTTTGTGTTCATTTCATCCGAAGTACAGCACTAAAACGAACTTGGTTTTCATAGCGGATAGGAAGCACGGGTCTTTTATCCCCTACGCTCGTTGGCTTCGGGGACGAGCCTTGCTGGGTCAAAACCCTCCGCCTTAGGCGGAGAATCTTGGATCCAGGGCTTGCCCTGGGGTTCATACCATTGATCTTCCGTCATGCTGCGAGCTTCATCCTTTAGGGTTGGTTAAATTGCATTTTTCTTCCAAACAATTTTGGAAAAAAGGCTGGCGTGACTGTCTTATATCGACGGTACGCCTCGCCAACTTCTGCTTCGACTTCTCTTTCTTCTTTCTTTGCCAGCCGGACATACATCACAACCAGAATGGGAAACATCGCGAGTGTGATTAAAGTCGGCCATTGAAGCAAAAACCCGATCATAACAAGGATGAAACCATCATATTGGGGATGACGAACGTATGAATACAGTCCTGTCGTGGCCAATTGGTGATTTTGTTGCGCCTGATGGAGAACTCTCCAGGCCTTGGCAATCAAGATGAATCCACCAAAGATAAAGACGCTGCTCAAAATGTGCAGGATATTGAAATGAGGATTCCCTTTGAGTCCCAAAAGTGTCGATAAAAGATGGCCGGCATCATGCGAGAGAAAATTGATTTGGGGATATTTGCTGGTCAGCCAACCGGATAAAAAATAGATGGTCAAAGGGAAACCATACATCTCAATAAATAAAGCGATGATGAAGGCCGCAAAACCGTTAAAGGCTCTCCAATCCAACTTTGTTTTGGGCTTGAAAAAGCTTAAAGCAAAGAAAATGAAAATCGCCGAGTTGATGATAACCAGGGACCATAGCCCATAAGCGGGTGCCAAATCGTGTGCCTTCATGATTGAACTCCTTTCTGATTTTCCTTGTTCTCCTGCGATCCATTTCCGCCGTGGCTATGCCCCCCGTGTCCTCCATGCCCATGAAACAGATGCATCAACGGACAGGCCAAAAGAAGAAGCCAGGGCAAAATGCCGAAAAGATGGGCCCGGTGTTCTGTAAACAGGAAAAATCCCACAATGGCTAGAAAGCCAATGAGCACCAAATTGCTGAAGCGGAGACCTCTGGAATGTGTTCCATTATGTCCCCCAGACGAAGAATGATGCTGCCCACCTCCGTGGGCACAAGATCCCATCCCACTTTCTTTTTTTTCATTTTCATTTGTTGATGCCATATATCTCCTTGTCTAAATTTTTGCGCTCTTAAGCCTTAAGGCGTTACCGACGACGGAAACTGAACTTAAGCTCATCGCAAGAGCGGCGATGATGGGGGAAAGTAAAATGCCAAAAGCCGGATACAACACACCCGCCGCTAGGGGGACGCCGGAGGCATTATAGGCAAAGGCAAAAAACATATTTTGCTTGATGTTGCGCATGGTGGCGCGGCTCAATTTACGGGCTCGTAAAATACCCCGAAGATCCCCTTTAACCAGAGTGACCCCCGCACTTTCCATGGCCACGTCCGTACCGGTTCCCATCGCGATGCCGACTTGGGCCTGGGCCAGCGCCGGAGCATCATTAATGCCGTCACCGGCCATCGCCACTTTATGCCCGGCTTTTTGGAGCTCTTTTATTTTTAAAGCTTTTTGTTCAGGTAGAACGCCGGCCATCACTTCATCAATGCCAAGTATTTTAGCCACAGCTTCCGCTGTTTTTTGATTGTCGCCGGTCATCATCACAATTTTGATGTGATCCTTGTGAAGTTCGGCAATTGCTTGTGGTGTTGTCTCTTTAATGGGATCGGCGACTCCGACAAAGCCGGCAACTTGGTCATCTAACGCGACAAACATGACGGTTTGTCCTTCAGAGCGAAGCCGATTCGCTTCATCTTCAAGAGAAGAAGGATTAAGCCCCAAATCTTTCATCATATAAGCATTTCCAAGGGCAACCTGACGCCCGTCAATGCGACCTTTGACGCCCTTGCCCGTGATCGATTCAAAATCTTTAATTTGACTTAAGCCGATTTTCTTTTCTTTTGCCCCGTCCACAATGGCTTGCGCCAGAGGGTGCTCGCTGCCGGCTTCCAGGCTTGCGGCATATTTTAAAAGATCAGTTTCCGATCGATCGCTTGATGATTTGATGCTTACTAATTTGGGCTTTCCTAAAGTGAGTGTTCCGGTCTTATCGACAACTAGAATGTCCACTTGTCTTAAAGTCTGGATGGATTCGGCATTCTTGAAAAGCACGCCCATGGTAGCCCCGCGGCCCGTGGCCACCATGATGGAAAGAGGAGTAGCCAGCCCCAAGGCGCATGGACAGGCGATAATCAGCACGGCGACGGCGTTGATCAGGGCATAGCTCAAGCGGGGCTCAGGGCCATAGAGAGCCCAGACAATGAAACTGATAACGGCAATGGCAACGACAACAGGGACAAAATATCCTGAGACAACATCCGCCAGTTTTTGGATGGGAGCACGGCTTCGTTGGGCTTCGGCCACCATGTGAATAATTTGAGATAGCAGTGTTTCGGCTCCGACTCTTTTGGCTTCAATCACCATCGAGCCGGTACCGTTGATGGTTGCACCGATGATTTTGTCACCGGCCCCCTTTAAGACAGGAATTGCCTCTCCTGTAATCATCGATTCATCAACGGAACCAGATCCTTCCAACACGACGCCGTCCACTGGGACTTTTTCTCCGGGACGAACGCGGAGTTTGTCGCCAATTTTTACCTGATCTAAAGGAACATCAATTTCGGTTCCATCATTCTGGATGAGGCGAGCTGTTTTGGGAGCCAATCCAAGTAATTTTTTAATGGCGGCATTGGTTTGCGACCTTGCTTTCAGTTCAAGCACCTGGCCAAGCAAGATCAGGGTCACAATCACACCCGCGGCTTCATAATAGACGGCGACGTTACCCATCTCACGAAAGGACTCAGGAAAAAGATCGGGAAAGAGGGTTGCGATAACACTATAAACATAGGCGACCCCAACACCTAACCCGATTAAGGTAAACATATTGAGGGATTTATTGACGATGGATTGCCAACCGCGCGTAAAAAACGGCCAACCGCCCCACAAAACAACCGGTGTCCCCAAGATGAACTCGGCCCAACGGATAAATTCATGGGAAAATATTTTTGAAACGGGCTGGCCCGGAAGCAAATTTCCCATGGCCATAAAAACAAGCGGCACGGTTAAAACGGCGGCAAAGATACACCGCTTTTTCATGTCGTTGTATTCCGTCAGATCTTCATTGTCCGCACCTCCCCTGGGTTCGAGCGTCATGCCGCACTTGGGGCAGTTCCCCGGATGATCCTGCACCACTTCGGGATGCATCGGGCAGGTCCACTCGGTGGCACTTGGTTGTTTTTCGTGCGGAATCGATTTTCTGCCCTGATCAAATTTTTCCTTGCAATGCGCCGAGCAGAAATAAAAATCCTGTTCTTGGCGAGAAGAACGGAAAGGTGTTTTAGCCGGATTGACCTCCATCCCGCAAATGGGATCGCGGGTTTTTAGATTGGTTTTTTTCATAGCATTCTGTCTCCATCATTGCCCAAGGCTTACTTCTCTATACTTTTCCCTATGTCGTGCATCATCTGACCTGCAATGCGTCCCATTCGAGAGGAAATCTCTCTTTTTGTTTTTTTGTCAAGCATACAGATCTAACCAAACAAACCTTGAGGGTAATTCTTCTCCGTTATATATCTTTAAAATGTTCATGCCTTTCTATTTACGAAGCACGGAAGAAATTTGTCAGGAGCTAGAAGTTGATCTGACTTTCGGACTTTCTGCCCAAGAAACTTCCCACAGATTAAAGCAGTTTGGGCCTAATGAAATCGAGCAGAAATTTAAAAGAAATCCCTTCAGGATCTTTTGGGAACAATTAGTCAGCCCGATGATCCTCCTTCTTCTTGCTGTGATTGGTATTTCGCTGGTTATTGGGCACTTTATGGATGGGGCGATTGTGGCGGCCATTGTTTTCTTGAATGCCGGGATAGGTTTTTTCCAAGAGATGAAGGCCGAAAAGGCGATGGAGAGTATTCGGGCCCTGGCGGTTCCCCTGGCCCACGTTTTAAGAAATGGAAAAATTGAAAAAATCTTGTCACGGGAATTGGTGCCGGGGGATATTGTTTATCTTGAAGCGGGGGACCGAATTCCCGCGGACATACGTCTTTTAGAGGCCTCCGCCATGATGGTGGATGAATCCCTTCTAACGGGTGAGTCGGTCGCCGTTTCCAAATTAACTTGTGTCTTGAATGGAACCGATCTTGCCTTGGGCGATCAATCAAACATGGGTTTTATGGGGACGCATGTGGTTTCGGGCCGGGGAGTGGGGGTTTGTATTGCGACCGGGCTTGCGACAGAACTTGGACGCATTTCCAGCCTTGTTTCAACCCAAAAGGTGGGCGATGCCCCTTTGAAACAACGGATGGACCGATTGACCAGGCATTTTGTCCTGATGGCCTTTCTTTGCTGTCTTCTTATTTTTGCCATTGGCGCTTTCTATCATGAGTCGATTGTCGAGGTTCTTCTTGCCGCTATCAGCCTTGCGATTGCCGCCATTCCGGAAGGGCTGCCGGCTGTTATCACGATCAGTCTTTCCTTGGGGGCTCTTAGGCTTGCCAAACGCGGGGTATTGGTCAGGAAGTTGCAAGCTGTGGAAGCCCTGGGGTCTATTACAACCATTTGCGCCGACAAAACGGGGACCTTAACTGTCAATCGCATGGAAGTAAGGAGCTTTTATTTAAACGGCGCGGAACATCAGGTTTTTGATTTCCAGGAAAATACGTTTTCATCTGTCGCTCCCTTTTTTCAATCCCTTGTCCTTTGTAATGATGCCCAACTGGGCGGAAAAAATTCAAAAGAAAAGGGCGATCCCATGGAAATGGCCCTTCTTAAATTTGCCCATCGTTGCGGATGTGATTTCAAAACGCTTCGGGATCAAATGAAACGGACGGACGAAATTCCCTTTGATACCGAACGAAAAAGAATGACCACGATTCACAAATCTCAAGAAGGCCGGATTGCTTTGACAAAGGGAGCTCCGGAAATGGTGCTCCCTCTTTGTGTTCGGGAGATGGGGATAAATGGAATCGAAGACATTTCACAAAAACGCCGACGTGAAATTGTGGACACTCAGGAAAAAATGGCTTCCGAAGGTCTGCGAATCCTTGCCATGGCTACCAGGGATGTCTCCTTGGTGAAGGAGGAGGAGTCTATAGAGTCTGGGATGATCTTTTTAGGGTTGGTGGGGCTTCAAGACCCCCCGCGTCCAG
>MGPH01000005.1:36304-48348 GCA_001797365.1 Deltaproteobacteria bacterium GWA2_45_12 | reverse complement strand
TCATCCCGTTACAGCCAAGGCCATTGGACGGGAATTGGGTATTTATCAGGAGGGGGATGAAATCATCACGGGCAGGGATTTGGTTTTAGAAGGAAGCGACCAAATTCACCATAGGATGATGCATGCCTCTGTTTTTGCGCGTGTGTCGCCGGAAGACAAATTCAGGATTGTTCGGTTATTAAAAGAAAATGGCCAGTGCGTGGCGATGACGGGCGATGGGGTTAACGATGCCCCGGCGCTTAAAAAGGCGGATGTGGGGATTGCCATGGGGCGTGGAACGGATGTAGCCAAAGAAGCTTCTTCCCTGATTTTAATGGAGGAAAATTTTTCGACCATTGTTTGCGCGGTTAAAGAAGGACGGATCATTTACGATAACATCCGTAAATTCGTTCGCTACATGCTCACCACCAATCTGGGTGAAATTGCCACCATGTTTTTTGCCATTGTTTTTGTTCTCCCCCTTCCGCTTCTTCCTGTTCAGATTCTGTGGATTAATCTTGTCACTGACGGCCTTCCGGCAGTTGCTCTGGGTTTTGAACCGGCTGAAGGCAATGTCATGGAAAGACCTCCGCGTAAAACCAACGAAAACATTTTGGGAAAAGGTCTTTGGCAACATGTTCTATGGGTTGGTGTTTTTATGGGGATCATTACAGTGAGTTTGATAGCGTTCTTTATTGGACAAGGCCAGGAAGTTAGCCGGGTGAGAACCATGGCCTTTACAACGCTTGTGTTCGCCCAAATGGCTCATGTCATGGCCATTAGGTCGGAAACCAGGTCTTTTTTTAGAATCGGTTTTTTCTCCAATTATCGTCTTTTTATTTCTGTTGTGATCACCATTCTGGCCCAGTTTTGTCTGGTCTACTTAAGTCCACTCCAAACTGTTTTTTACACTGTTGCTCTGACAGCAGGGGAGCTTGTGCTGTGCTTTGCCCTGGCAAGTTTGATTTTTTTGGCTGTGGAAATCGAGAAGTGGGTTCGTGGCAGGATGTTGGCTCGAACTGATGAGGGTATTAATCGTTTTTTGAATCAAACTTGAATCCATTGACCTCATAACTTCCATTTTCACCCACCAACACAAAAATAGAACCATCAGCAATGTGGGCTTCGGGCAAGAAACCACCCGAGCCTTTGTGGGTTAAAAAGATCTTTGTTTGAATGCTGTGCAAATGGTCCAAGGTTGCGGCGGTGGGATGCCCATAAACATTGTTTTCACCCACAGAAACAAGACTGACGTTGGGGTTTAAGGTTTCCAAAAAAAACAAATTGCTGCTTGTGGAACTGCCATGATGGTTTACATGCAGCATGTCCACTTCTCCGATGAAAGGGGCTACAAGGCTCTCCATGTCACGAGTCAGGGTGTTTCCACTGGCTCCCCCACCGGGTAAATCTCCTCCCGTAAAATAACGAAAAGAACCAAATTCCAAAACAAGCCCCAAACTTCGTCCATTTTCATCATTTTTATCCAAAAGAGGAGAGTTGGTTTCAAGAGTGGCCCCATTGGCGATGACACAGGTGAGCTTTAAGTTTCCAAAAACAAAATTATCGCCCGGTTGAACCGTTGTGCGAAGGGAGCCAACGGCTTCTTCATAGTAATGATACGCAGGTTCATCGGGGGCATTGAAGGGGCCACGGTCAAGGACATGATCGGGGGTGAAGTCGTCTTGTGTTCCCAAAACACCATCGGGTCCAGCCACAATCTCTGAAGTGGCTCCCATGTGGTCTGCATCGTAATGCGTGATAAACAAATAATTAAGATGATGTACCCCAAGTTTTTGAAAAACATCAAGAATATTTGTTTTTCCCATGCCATATTTTCCTGTGTCGATGAGAATGGTTTGGTCGTCGGGAGTGATGATGAGAGTGGCGTCTCCTTGATCAACATCTATAGCGACCAAAATAAGAGGATTTTTAAGGGAAGTTTCTGTTTGTTCTGTTTGTGCCGGTTGATGATTTTGATTTTCATGGAATGTTGAAAGGCTTTCGCCGCATCCAGTGAAGAATAAAAAATAAAAAAGGAGGATGGTCTTAAAATACATGGAAGATTTTTGAAGCAAGAAGAATGCCAAGGAGATGGGAGTAAGGAGTAAGGAGTAAGGAGTAAGGAGTAAGGAGTAAGGAGTAAGGAGTAAGGAGTAAGGAGTAAGGAGTAAGAGGGGAAGATTTTTTTGCAACCGTCTATTTTTCGGACGGTGGAGTCTATTTTTTGGATGTTGGTGTTGTTTTATTTTGGGTTTCATCAAAATTCATATTCTTTGTTTTGTCTGGAAATTGTTTGGGAATAGAGGGGGTTGTTCATTTTATTTTTGAATCAGTAATTCAAAATAAGTTTGGCATAGGGTTTGCTTTGTAGTGCGTGTATGAAATGGGCATGGATCTTTTTTTGCATCTTTTTATTTTCAGCTCGAGTCAGTGCGGGTGGGGCTCGTTTTTTGTTCAAGGATTTTCGTCACGAGCCCACTCTTACCGAAGTGCTCAATCAGGTCATTAAAAATGAAAAGCTTGCCATGACCCAGGTAGATTCATGGCATAAAAAAATGAAACAGGCCCCGTGGCTTCCCACTTTTTCAGCAGGCTATGATCGGTCGGTGCGTAAACAAAATGATGTTACTTTTTCAGATAATATTTCTGTCAGTACCAGTGGTGTGGTGGTCGGCCCTGAAGACAGCAATTTCGATGAAAGTGTTTATAATGGACATGTCTTCAGGGTCAGGGCCACTTGGGATCTTAGTCATCTTGTTTTTCATGATTCCTTGTTAAGTGCGTCGTCCCAAAGTCGCGAACTGACCAAACTTCGGTTGCAGGTGGTTGACCATGTTTCCAAGCTCTATGCCGAAAGAAAAGAGCTTGTGCTTCAATATTTAAAAAATAACACCAAAGAACCAAGGGCCCAAGCCGGCCAAAAAATAGAAATCCTTACAGGAAAACTCAATTATTTAACTGATGGTGTTTACGAAAAACGATGGATGGGGGGAGGTCTATAATGATGAAGAAGGCCATGATAGCTTGCTTGTTTTTAAGTGCCTGTTCGGCTTCTCTTGCTTCAAAACCAGGTTCTCCAAATTCCCATTTGCAGGTTGTTGCTGTTAATCCGCCAGATGGAGCCATTATTTCTGAATTAAAAGAAGTTCAGGTTACCTTTTCTGAAGCTATCGATGTTCAAACATTTAATGAGCAGAGTTTCATGATGATTTCCTGGCAAAAGGATCTAAGCGAAATTTCTTATTCCCAAATGTTGGACGAAATTAAGGGCAAAAAATCAATTCAAGGGACTTATCAATGCAATGAAGATGCCCAGACATGCCGGTTTGTTTTTTTGGATTCTCTTGGTTTTGGAGAAACCTATTCCATTGTGGTGACACCCAGGGTTTTATCAGAAGAACACTGGCCGCTTCAGCAAAAAGACGAAATGGCCCCGCAGTTTGTAAGCCGTTTGACCCATGTTGGTGAAAATGGAACCACGGTCAAACAAGGTAACGATATTCAAAATTCTCCTCCTGTACTTTCTCCTGCAGGTTCCAAGGCAGGAGTCAATGAAGTGCATTTTACCGAAGTGATTACCGACCCCCAGCAGGACTGGAATGATTCCTCAGGGGGTAATGGGATTGGTTTTGATGCTTTGGTGGGGCAGGGAACCATTGGAACCACTGATGAATGGATCGAAATTAAAAATGGCCGTGATCAAGCCCTTGATATCAGTTTATGGTCTTTAAAAATGAACGATGGAACTGACGAAGAAATAATTTTTGGCGAAACAGGAGCCAATCTTGTTTTTTCTTTGGGAGGAAGTGTTGATTTTTTTCAGCCCGATGAGTTTTTGATTGTCGGAAATCCTCCCGGAGACATGAAGAACACGGTGAGCCTTGAGTTGGTTGATGAAGAAGGGCATATCGTTGATGGGCTTGATGTTCCTGATGCCAATGCGGATGATTTGCGCGATGAATCTTTTTTCTTTGATGAAAATTTTTTATGGAAAACAGGTCGGGCTTCACCTTTGCAATAATTTTTTTCGCAATTTCATTTTCAAAAAAAATCTTGACAAAGATAGACGCACTTTTTTTAGAAAAAGTGAAAAAAAATGAAATAAGATATTGACACTTGCTTTTAAAGAACTTTATAATTCCTTATAAGTTGATTTTGATTTTTCACCCACACCACTTAAAAGGAGGAAAAAATGGCAGCAAAAAAGAAAGCCAAGAAAAAGGCTAAAAAGAAAACTGCGAAGAAGAAAAAGAAATAGTTCATCTTCGAGCAAGTTTTAAAAAAACCCGCTAGTCAACCTGGCGGGTTTTTTATTTTGGGGTTTACTCTCTATGAAATTCAAACCACTTCAAGGTTTCACCATTCTCGATTTTTCAAAATTGCTTCCGGGACCCTTCTGCTCCCTTATTCTTTCCGATCTTGGGGCACGGGTTATCCGTGTTGAAAACATACATTCCCCTGACACTTTAAGAAAAGTGGCGCCCGTTGAAGGAAGGACAAGCCTTCTTTTTGAATCCTTCCATAGGGGGAAGGAAAGAATCGGAATCGACCTGAAATCTTCCGAAGGTCAAAAAATTTTTTTGAAACTGGTTTCAAAGGCGGATGTTTTGCTTGAATCATTTCGTCCGCAGGTTTTAGATAAAATGGGTTTTGGTTTTTCCAAACTAAAACGACTCAACAAAAAACTTATTTTGGCCTCCATTACAGGTTATGGCCAAAAAGGGCCGCTGGCCATGAGGGCGGGGCACGACATGAATTTTATGGCGGAAGCCGGCCTTGCTTGTGGAACCAAGGTCCCGTTGGTTCAATGGGCTGATCTGGCCAGTGGCAGTTTGATGGCGGCCATTGCCATTTTGGGTGCCTTGCTTGCGCGGCAAAAATCGAAAAAAGGACAGCATTTGGATATTTCGATGGCCGATGGAAGTATTTTTTTGAATATGGCCAGTCTGATTTTAAGCCAGACGGGCATTTATCAAACACTCATTACGGGGCTACTGGCCCGCTATCAATTTTATTTCACTAAAGATGAGCATATTCTTTGCGTGGGAGCGCTTGAATCCAAATTCTGGAATGAATTTTGTGATCTTATTGGCAAACCCCAATGGAAGGATGGCTCCCAAATGTATCAGGATATCGACCCGGCCATTCATCAGGAGTTGGCCCGAATTATCCAGGAGAAGACAAGGGATGAATGGATGAAATTACTGGAAGGGCATGATGTGTGCATTTCGCCTGCTTTGGGTTCTTCTGAAGTTCTTAAAAGTGAGCAATACAAAAAACGCGGTTTTTTTCAGAGGCAAAAATGGCAGGGAAAAGAAATTTCCATTCCTGTTACTCCCTTGGGCACCCCTTCTTCTAAAAAGGTGGCGGCCCCCAAAAAGGTGTCGACACTCCTTAAAGAATTGGGGTATGCACCGGCCCACATCAAAAATTTCTTTGATGAAGGAGTTGTTGCTGATTTGTGAGTGGAACCTTATACATTGTCGCCACCCCCATTGGGAATCTTGAGGACATCACCTCTCGGGCCCTCAAAACATTAGAATCCGTTGATGCTGTTATTTGTGAGGATACGCGCCGCACCTTGCCCCTTTTGTCCTACTTTGGGTTGAGAAAAAGGGTGGTGAGTTATTTTGAACATAGTAAGGGGAGGGTGACGGAAAATATTTTGTCAGAACTCACATCCGGGAAAAGTATGGCCCTGGTGACCGATGCAGGAACCCCGGGTGTTTCCGACCCCGGAGCCCGCTTGGTGGCCCAAGCCCGAAGGCTGGAAATTCCGGTTGTGCCCATTCCCGGGGTATCTGCCGTGATGACGGCGTTATCGGTGGCGGGGCTTCCCACCGAACCTTTTCATTTTTGGGGTTTTTTATCTCCCAAGCCGTCCAAGAGAAAGAAGGTTTACGAATGGGTGCAACAATTACCGGGGTCGCATAGTTTTTATGTTTCGCCCCATAAAATTTTAAAACAAGCGGAAGAGTGGGGGGCTTATTTTTCGGATTTTAATTTTTTTGTCTGCAAGGAAATGACCAAAACCTATGAGACGTTTTGTTTTGGAAAATATGAGAAGGTTTTGGAGGAATTGAAAAACATTCCTATTAAAGGCGAGTTTACGGTCATCTTGTCTAAAGAAGAATTATAATTGTGATTTTTTAGTAGTCTGTTGACAAAGGCCCAATTCATGGTTCGACGGAGCTCACCATGTCCATGTAAGGGCAATTCATGAATTGCCCTTACAAAACTTTCTCCTTTAAAAAGGTTTATTTATGGAAAATACATTCCGGGTCAAAAAATCAGAGCACGGAAAAACGTTGCAGGCTTTTTTGCATGACAAACTGGCCACTTTTTCCCACAAACAGATCAAAAATGCCATCGACAAGAAATGTGTTCTTGTTAACGGGAAGAACGTTTTTATTTCCAGGTGGAACTTAAAATCAGGCGATCGGGTTCTTTTTGTAGCGGACAAAAGGGCCGATGCCGTTTTGCAAGACCAGTCCCGTTATCATTATGTTCAGGTGTTGCACGAAGATGAAGATCTTCTGGTGACAAATAAACCCCCCTTTATTGATTACGATTCCTTTGTGGCCAATGTGAACGCTTATATCAAACGAACGCACGGGAAGAATTTTTATCCCTATGTGGGGCAAATGCACCGTTTGGACAAGGAAACTTCCGGGGTTCTCATTTTCACCAAAAAGAAGCGGGCCAATATCCTGGCCGAACAATTCCGAAACAGGGCCATCAAAAAATATTATCTGGCCCTGGTGTGGGGAAGGGTTGAAAGGGAACAGGGAGTTATTCGTGCCAAGCTTGAAAAAACACATTTAGAAAGCGGCAAAAAAGTACGCGTTGTTGATGATGACAGCCAGGAAGGCAAGGAAAGTCATACCGAATACATGGTGGAAGAGCGTTACGAGAACGCCACCCTTTTACGGATTTTACTTGGAACCGGCCGCACGCATCAAATCCGCGTCCATATGGCAAGTATAGGACATCCCATCATCGGGGATAAATTATATGGGGGCCTTCAAAATTCGGATGCCCCATCTAAAATCCAGAATCCAAAGTCCAAAATCATTTCCCGACAGGCCCTTCATGCCCATCGCATTGAATTTTTTCATCCCGTTACCAACAAAAAAATAAAAATCACGGCCCCCATTCCCAAAGATATGGAGCAGGCTATTGATAAATTGCGGATGGGGAATGCCTAATTTTTTACAATAATAATGAAAATTTCTTAGAAAAACGTTCTTTTTGAGTAGCCCATTGAGTCCTTAAGGAATTTTTATGAGCCCATGAATCCATTTGACAAATCAAGTGTTACCTTTTAGAGCTAGCAACCCCTTAAAAAGGGGAAGAAAAGGAGAATTAATTAGAATGCAAACAGCTAAAGCAGAAGATTTTAAAACACTTTTTGAACAAAGGTGTAAAACGTTATCCATTAAAGAGGGCGACCTTCTTTCAGGCAAGGTTGTCTCCATCCTTCGTGATTTTGTCACGGTGGATGTGGGGTTTAAATCCGAAGGATTGGTGCCTTCTGAAGAATTCAAAAATTTTGAGGGGGTTGTTGAAGTAAAGCCGGGTGATCCTGTCGAAGTGGTTGTAGAACAAATTGAAGACCAGGAAGGCATGATCGTTCTTTCAAAAGAACGTGCCGATGCCGTGAAATCCTGGGACCGTGTAGAAAAGGTCTTTGAAAAAGATGAAGTCATTGATGGTGTTGTTATCAACAAAATCAAGGGCGGTATGTCGGTTAATTTGGGTGGAATCAAGGCTTTTCTCCCTGCCTCACAAATTGATCTTAAGCCGATCAAAAGTCTTGATAAGCTGATCAATCAAAAATATTCGTTTAAAATTTTAAAACTGAACAAGGCCAAAGGAAATATCGTTCTTTCACGCCGTATTGTTTTGGAAAAAGAACGGGAATCCCAAAAACAGGAATTGCTTTCCAATCTTCAAGAAGGTCAGGTCATCAAGGGTGTGGTCAAAAACCTTACCGACTATGGCGCCTTTGTCGATTTAGGGGGCGTGGATGGTTTGCTCCATATTACGGATATGACTTGGGGCCGTGCCGGGCATCCTTCCGAAATTTTCAAGATTGGCCAGGAAATCGAAGTGGTTGTCCTAAAATATGATCAAGAAAACTCCAAAGTTTCCCTTGGCTATAAACAACTCAAAGATGACCCATGGAATGAAGTTGATAGCAAATTTACCCCGGGCGAAAGAATAAAAGGGAAGGTGGTTAACCTGACCGATTATGGTGTGTTTGTGGAAATTGCCGATGGCATCGAAGGCTTGGTGCATGTTTCCGAGCTTACCTGGAGCAAAAAGGTCAAACACCCCTCCAAAATTGTAAAAATTGGAGACCAGGTTGAAGCCGTTATCCTGGATGTTGACAAGCAAAACCGTCGTATTTCCCTTGGGATTAAACAATTGGAAGTCAATCCATGGATCGGGTTGGAAGTGAAATATCCTTCAGGCACCAAAATAAAAGGTGTTGTGCGCAATATCACCGATTTCGGTGTGTTTGTGGGGATTGAAGGCGAAGAAATCGACGGCTTGGTTCATATTTCAGATTTAAGCTGGGACAAAAACATAAAACATCCTTCCGAGTTGGTTAAAAAAGGTCAGGAAGTCGATGCCGTTGTCTTGTCGGTTGACAAAGACAATGAACGTTTTGCCTTGGGTATGAAGCAATTGCAAGACAACCCCATGGAAGGCTTGCGACAAAAATATTCTGTGGGCAAAAATGTCACCGGAACCATTGCTGAAATTCAGGATAAAGGTATGGTGGTAACCTTGGAAGAAAATATGCAAGGCTTTATCAGCAATATCGAGCTTTCCTCACAAGGTAAGGTGAATGCAAAAGAAGTCTTTAAAGTGGGTGATCCAGTCACAGCCCAGGTCAAAAAATTTGATGACCGCAGTAATCAGGTTTCTTTAAGCATTAAAGCCTACGAGAAAAAACAGGAAAAGAAAGACATGAAAGACTTCCTGGAAAAACAGGGTACTGCTGCTGTAACATTGAAAGACGCTTTTGGAACCAAGCAAGAAGATTAAGCAATCAATCAATCAATCTCATGAAGGGCCATCCTTTTTTGTTATCCATTCTAGTTGTTGGGCTTATTACCATCCTCTTTGGGGGGCTTTTTTTATTCCTTGTTTCTTTAACTGGGCGTAACGGAGCTTCGTCCTTGTTTGGATTTGGTGAAGTTGCTGTTATTAAAATTGAAGGTCCTATTTTTGATTCCATCCCTGTTTTAAAAGAACTTCGTTTTTATCAAGAAAATGATGCAGTGAAAGCCCTGGTTTTGCGTATCGATTCCCCCGGGGGCGCTGTGGCCCCATCCCAAGAGATTTTTGAAGAAGTTAAAAAATTTAAAAAAGACAAAATTGTTGTGGTTTCGATGGGGACTTTGGCTGCTTCGGGTGGCTATTACATTGCCTCTGCCGCCCATAAAATTGTGGCTTCCCCAGGGACAGTGACGGGGAGTATTGGGGTCATTATGGAAACCATGGGAGTGGGGGAGGTTCTAAAAACCCTGAAACTTGAAAGCAGGGTGATTAAAAGTGGGGAATATAAAGATATAGGTTCCCCTTTAAGAGGTGTTGAACCGAAAGAAAAAGCTTATTTGCAGGCCATGCTTGACAATATGTACCACCAATTTGTAGAGGCTGTGTCCGAACAAAGAAAGATTCCCCTTGAAACCATGAAGGGTTTGGCCGAAGGAAAAATTTATACGGGCCAGCAAGCTTTAGAGGTGGGGCTTGTTGACCAACTGGGCACTCTTTATGATGCGATCGATGAAGCAAAAAAAATGGCCCATCTTTCCGAAGACGCCGGAGTTATTTGGCCACGGGAAGAACGATTTCCGTGGGGGCCTTTCAGATCTTTTTTACAGCTTGGCAAAGTTTTTAAATGGTTTGGTTGGGTGACAGAACAAGGTTTTTTTCCCTTGTCTCTTTACATGATTAAAGGTTAGCCTGTTTTCACATTTTTTGAGGAGGTTTTTATGAATAAAAGTGATTTGATCGGCAATTTGGAAGGAAAATTAAAAAATCTTTCCCGAAAAGAAATCGAAGTAATTGTGGATACGGTTTTTGACCGTATGACCCATGCGCTATCCGATGGTGGCCGTATTGAGATTCGTGGTTTTGGGAGTTTTGAAGTTCGTACCCGCGATCCACGTCAGGGGCGTAATCCGAAAACCGGAGTTTCGGTTTATGTGGGAACCCGCAAAGTTCCCTTTTTTAAAGTGGGAAAAGAATTGCGCGAACGCGTCAATCATGGGATTTCCCCTTCTTCCGAAGAATCAATGGTATGAATCCCAAGGCAAGCGCCTTAAACCCAAGATTCCGTCCGCCTAAGGCCGGACGGGGTTTTGACCCGGCAAGGCTCGCATCCTGCGCCAACGAGCGTAGGGGATAAATTTTTAAACAGTAATTTTTCGGGTGGGCTTACGGAGCTTCTTGATGTCAACAGTGGAAGCTTCTGTTGTTGTCTTTTTTGAATTTGTTTGTTTCTTTGCTGTTTTACTTTGAAGGCTTTTGAATTTTTCAGCTTCTTTTTCACTGGCAAATTTCCCCTCGACAAACTTGCTTGAATCCCTTTTTTGAGTGACTTGTCTGTATTCTGATTCGCGCTCTTTGCGAAGCCGGTTTACTTCTTTTTCCAAACGTCTGCGGGGAGAAGGAAAGCGTTCGACTAGGTAAGCTAATTGCTTTTTTGTAGTGGCATCGGCCCACAGGTTTCCGTTTTTAACGAGCCCTTGTTTTTTAAGGGCGGCTACCGAATTCCAAAACACATCCTCAGGAACGACGGTTGAAGGTCTGATGCTTTGATCATAGAGTATCTTAAGCTGTGCATCGGTCCATTCGCCCTCGCGAACCTTGTAGGGATCAAAGGGTTCAAAAAGAGGGCCTTCATACCGGAAGACACGCAGGGACAAAAATTTTTCTTTTGAGAGAAGGTAACTGCCATCAGCCTGTTTATAGCTTTCAAAGGCCTGGATCCATTGTTGGGGGGTTACGCGGCCGGTATCGACAAATCCGTTTTCGTAAAGGTAAGGAATGTCCCCTGGAAGATAATGGATCAATCCATCCTTCGTTTTGGGAATTCGTTCCCAGATATACTCCATGGGGTCTTGTTGGGTGGCACTCACAAACTTAACAATAAACTAAGTTCTTTTTTCAGACGAGTCTTTTTTTGGTCATCACGAAATTTCTTCCCTGAAGCCCGATCCATCCAGGGGATTGTCTGAATTATTGCCGTCGTAATTATAACCACCATAGCGCAATTCGGTTCTGAGTCTCTTGGTTTCAGCATTTTCCACGGCGGCTTCCCCTTTAAGAAATTGGGCCTTGGCGGAAACAACGGCGGCTTCGGCGTATCCTTCATTACGGATGGCTTGCACTTCGGCTTCACGCATACGGGCCAAAAATTCAAGATTGGCTTCCTTTTCACGCACACGTAAGGCTTCGATTTGAACATCTTTTTGGGCGGTTAATTCTTCACGGCGGATCTGGACCTCCATTTTCATCTGTTCAATGACCGCACGGCTTTGTTCGCGCATGCCAAAGAAAGTCCATTTGCCCTGTTCATGGGCCGCCTGAATCTGTCCATAAGCCATTTCATGCGCTTGCTGGACCGAATATTGATTTACTGCATCACCACCGCCACTCATAAGGGCCTCCTCGTTTTAAGGGTTTTTACCCCTTGTTTTTTTGGGAGCAGGGCTCCCGTTGATAAATTCCGCATAGTCGTTTCGTGTTTGTCCTGACAAGACCTTTCCATCTTCAACATCAGGGTTTTCAGATTTTTGGTATAAACTTGGGGCCATTCCAGTAAGGCCGTCTTCCCCGTCCTGCTTTTGTTCCGCATCTGCCATTAAAGTGGCCCTGGCTATAAATGATTCACGGGGCGGTTTTTTTTCTAGACCACCCAAATCGCCTTCAGGGTTAATGATTGCGTCTTCAAACTTTCCGCCAATACCCGCGGCATCATCATAGGAATTAAATTCGCCCGTCTCAGGATTAATGCCAAAACCAGGACCCCATTTTTCGGATTG